>NZ_JBHXEM010000022.1:23932-96808 GCF_042724755.1 Kitasatospora sp. NPDC127067
CTCCCCCCGCCTCGACTATATCGTGCTGGCGGGCCCGCTGCACCCCGCCGGCGTGGCCCCCCCCCCCCGGGCCGGGGGGGCCCCCCCCCCCCCCCGGCCCCCCCCACCGCTCCGCCCCGCAGAAGGAGCACACCCCCATGGCCACGGCCGCCCCGCAACCGGTCACCGGCATGCTGCACTCCTGGGACCTGTCCACCGGAGTCGACGGCCCCGGCACCCGCTTCGTCACCTTCCTGGCCGGCTGCCCGCTGCGCTGCCTGTACTGCCACAACCCCGACACCCGCTCCATGCGCCACGGCCGCCCCTGCTCGGCCGAGGAGATCGTGCGCGAGGCCGCCAAGTACACCGAGTTCATCCGCGCCTCCGGCGGCGGCGCCACCGTCAGCGGAGGCGAACCGCTCCTCCAACCCGCCCTCACCGGCGAGCTGCTGCACCGGTTCAAGCACGAACTCGGCCTGCACACCGCATTGGACACCTCCGGCTTCCTAGGCGCCCGCGCCGACGACGCGCTGCTCGCCGACACCGATCTCGTGCTGCTCGACATCAAGTCCTGGGACCGCGCCCTCTACCGGCACCTGACCGGACAGCGGCTCGACCCCACGCTCGACTTCGCCCGCCGCCTGGCCGACCTGGGCAGGGAGGTCTGGCTGCGCTTCGTCCTCGTGCCGCACCTGACCGACCCCGCCGCGAACATCGAGGGCGTCGCCGCCTTCGCCGCCTCGCTCGGCAACGTCACCCGGGTCGACGTCCTGCCCTTCCACAGACTCGGCGCCGCCAAGTGGCGCGCCCTCGGGCTCGACTTCCCCCTCGCCGACACCCCGGTGCCCACACCGGACCGGATCGCCCGAGCCCGGGGGATCTTCGCCGCGCAGGGCCTGCACACGGTCTGAACCCGGACCTGCGGTGTGCGACGATGCGGCGGTGGAGGGCGTGCGGTCCATGGGCGGGGTCTTCTCCGGTGACAGTCTCCTCCCGGCTGGCACGGTGGCCGCGGATCGCCGATGGTGGCGGTGAAGGACGGCACAACTCTCGGAGGCGTGTGATGGGCGAGGAACCCCGCCGCTCAGCCCGGATCGTCGTGGGAGTGGACGGTTCCCCGACGTCCAGGTCCGCACTGACGTGGGCGGCCCGGCAGGCCGGGCTGACCGGCGACAGCGTGGACGCTGTGATCGCCTGGCAGTACCCGGTCGGCTACGGGGCGCCCTCGGCAGCCGTGCCGAACTTCGACTTCGCGGGCAACGCGCGCCAGGCCCTGGCCGGGGCCGTCACGGAGGCCGCAGCGGAGTCTCCCCAGGTCGAGATCCGGCAGCACGTCGTCCAGGGCCACCCCGCTGCGGCGCTCCTCGAGGCCGCGGAAAGCGCAGATCCGCTCGTCGTGGGCAATCGCGGGCACGGCGGATTCACCGAGGCCCTGCTGGGCTCGGTCAGCCAGCACTGCGTCCACCACGCGCCCTGCCCGGTCGTCGTCGTACGCGCCGCACGACCCCGACCGCAGGCGGAACCGTGACCGACGAGGCGATCGACTACCGGGCGGTGTTCCGTGCCCTGCCCGGCATGGTCGCGCTGCTCACCCCGGACCTGGTGTACGCCGACGCCAACGAGGATTTCCTCAGCCTGTCCGGGCGCACCCGCGAGCAGCTCGTCGGCCGGTACCTCTTCGACATCTTCCCCGACAACCCGAACGACCCCGCCGCCACCGGAGCCCACAACCTGGAGGTATCCCTGCGCAGGGTCCTGGCGTCCGGCGAGCGCGACACCATGGCCCTGCAGCGCTACGACGTCGAGTCGACAGCCCGACCCGGCGAGTGGGAGGAGCGGTACTGGAGTCCGGTCAACGCCCCCGTGCTCGACGGCGAGGGCCGTGCGGTGCTGCTCGTCCACCGCGTCGAGGAGATCACCCAGCTCATCCGCGCCCACGGCCTGCCCGAGGGCAACCGCGCCCGCGTCCTGGAAGCCGAGCTCTACACCCGTGCCCGCGAACTCCAGGAGGTCAACGAGCGCCTGCGCGAGTCCCACGCGCGCGAACGCGAGGTGGCACTCGCGCTCCAGGGGGCCATGCTGCCCGCACCCAGACCACTCGAACGCCACCGTGCCGCGGTCCGCTACCGACCCGCCATGGGCGCCCTCAACGTCTGCGGCGACTGGTACGACCTCGTCGAACTGCCGGACGACCGCGTCGCGGTCGCCGTCGGCGACGTGGTCGGCCACGGCCTGGTCGCCGCCGGTGTCATGGGCCAGCTCCGCAGTGCCCTCAGCGCCGCCTCCCGGGTTGCCGGCGGCCCCGCCCAGGCCCTGGAGGTGCTCGGGCTGTACGCCCGTTCCGTCGAGGGCGCCGAATCCACCACCGCCGCGACCGCCTTCATCGACTCCGGCGCCCACACCATCACCTACAGCAGCGCCGGCCATCCCCCACCCGCCCTGCTGCACGGCGACGGCACCGTCGAATTCCTCGACCGGGCCACCGACCCTCCGCTCGGCGCCCGTCCCGAGCACCGGACACGGCCCGAGGCCGTCACCCGATTCGCCGAGGGGGACACGCTCGCCCTCTACACCGACGGCCTGATCGAACGCCGCCACGAGGACATCGACACCGGCCTGGACCGCCTCGCGCACGTCCTCACCACGCACCGAGCCGCCGACCCCGACGCCATCGCCGACACCGTCCTCACCGAAATGATCCCCCCCGGCGGCGCCACCGACGACACCGCGCTCGTCGTCATCCGGCTCTGACGGCAGCACCCGGCCTGCTGACACGCCGCAGCACTCGTCGAGGCCACGGGCCGCCCGGATCTCCTGGTCGTCGGCCGGCCATCGACGCTCGGCACTGGCGGGCCGTACGTCCAGTCTCGTTCGCCGTCCTGACCGCAGTACTCGTGACAACCGACGCTGTCCGCGCATGAGCGCGGCGACTGCTGTCAGGGGGCGCAATCGCGGCAGATCATCCCGCCCTGGTCGGTGTGAACGAGCTGGCTGCGATGGTGGACCATGGAGCAGGTCGCGCAGACGAACTCGTCCGGCTGTTCCGGCAGGACCCTGATGGTCAGCTCCTCGCCGGAGAGGTCGGCGCCGGGGAGTTCCATGCTCTCGGCCTCTTCGGTCTCGTCCAGGCCTGTCACGCCGGGCCGCCGCTCGTCACGGCGGGACTTCAGTTCTTCGAGGCTCTCCTCGTTGTCGTCCTCGGTGCGCCGCGGGGCGTCGTAGTCCGTGGCCACAGTGGTTGCTCCTTGCGTGGGTCGAAGAAGTCGCCTGACAGGACGGGGGCGGTGGGGCTCACTCGGACGGGGCTCCGACGGCCCCGTCGTCCCTCGTGCCAGCGGTTGTCGATGCGGTGCCCAGGTCGGGGGTGCCGGCAGGAGGACTGCCCCCGGCGAGGCCGGTGACGGCGGTGTCACAGGCCGGGCAGGCGTGTCGGTGCCAGCGCGGCGGCAACCAGGGGTCGCCTGGTGCGGCGGGGTGCTGTGAATCGGGTTGCATGCCGCGGGTCGACAACCCGCAGAGGGCGGACTCCGCCGGGGTGGGCGTGCGGGCGGCGGCGTGGACCCGGACCACAGGTGCACGCGGTGTGGCGGGCAGTCCCTCGGCCGTGAGGAGCCGTACGTTCGACGGTCCGTCCAGCTCCAGCAGTGCGATGAGATCCATACCCCCACGGTGGACCGGCCCGGCGCTCCGTGCATCCGGTCGTCGGCACGCGAATGCGCTCGGCAGGCGTGAGCCCCGCCGACTCGACCGCACGGAAGCCTCCGGGCGCGAAGCCCGTGCCGGCCTGAGGAGCAGACGACGAACGCACCGATGCCCGCCAAGGCCTGGGCCCTGTGCCTGGGCCTCTTCGAGGAGGGCGACCTCACCTGGGTGCACGCCGTCCCCGGTCCGTCACGGGCACTGTGGATCCCGTGTTCGCCCGTGCCTCCACCCTGCCCGTTGCTTCGGGCACCGTCCAAAGTCCGGTGGCGTCCGCCGGAGACGGCTGTCCGGCGCCGCCGGGGGACCGCGGGGGCGGGGCTCACGCTCCGCGCGTAGTCGCGGACAGCCGGATTCGGGCGATCCGGTCGATGTCCCCGACGGTGACGATGCCGATCTGGCCCAGGGCCGTCCGGGCTCGGTTCCAGGGCCGTCCGGGCCCCGATCGGGAGGCGGGTGGGAAGCTCGGGCCGCAGGCGTGCGGAAACCGGCGGCGAGTCGTCGGTGTGGGCCGGCCCGCAGCACCGCCAACACCCACCCGCCGACGACGAGCGCGTACAACTGGGTGAGACGGCCCGCCGACCGGGCGAGCGCGGTACGGCTGGCGCTGCCGCTCACCGAGAACCAGCTCGCCGTCGTCCCGAACGCCACCCACCTGTTCGAGTGAACCCCGGGCCCTCGACGAGGTCGCGGACCTGGCCGCACGGTGGTTCACCGCCCGCCTCACCCCGGTGTCGGCCCCGGGGCCCTGAGCCCCGGAGCCGACCGGGCCGAGGGGCAGTGTCCGCCGGAGAGCAACACCAGCAGGAACCCGCCCACGGACAGCGCGAGGGCGGCCCCGGCCGGGGCGAAGCCGTCGACGGCCGGCCGGGCCAGAGCCGGCAGGACCAGAGCCGGCAGGACCAAGGCCAAGCCGCAGGCGAGCAGAGTGGCTGGCTCGCGCCCACCGCGTCCCGTGGCGGCGAGTTCTGGGGCTACCTGGCCCGACTTCGCCCGACACACCCGCTGTCGGCCGGCTTCATCGGGGCCCGCGGCCGATGTCGCGGGCGAGTTCGAGCGCGAGGACCTGATCCAGGCGGACACAGGTCTCGAAGCGGGTACCGTCCGGCAGATCGGACCGGTCCTCCATGGCGTGCAGGACGCGTACCGCGACCCGGGCGTCCAGATCTTCGTTCAGGCCGTCGAAGGACGCCTGGACCAGGTCCGCGTCCAGGGGTCCGGACGGTGCGCGGGCGAGGTCGGCCACGAGCGCGCGCCAACGGGAAAGCCTCGCGGCGGCGTCCGTCAGCGATGCGGCGGTGAGGCGGACCGGATCGGTGACGGCGTGTTCGAGGAAGTCCAGGCGCAACGCGAGAGGATCGTGCTCGGGTCCCGGGAAAATGGTTGACAGGTCTGCGGGCAACTCCGGGCCGCCGTTCGAAGGCTCCCCGGTCACCGGTCCGGTGACGAGGAGCAGCGGGGCCACGAACACGGGGTCGGGGTGCGGGCGGCTGATGACGACCAGGTCGGCCGCCGGCCGGGCGGCGGCGTCCACTTCTCGGTGGGCGCACACCCGGGCGGGTGGGTGGATGCCGAGCTGATCGGCGGCTTTCAGCAGGGCCCCGACCTGCTCGCCGGAGCTGTCCGGGACGGCGAGCTCGATGAGCACCTGCATGCCCTGGGCCTCGCAGGTGCGGGCCAGCACGTCGCCGGCCAGCAGGGCCCGCAGATCCCCGATGGCGAACCGGCGGTCCTGCGCGCCGACTGCGACGGTCACGCGCAGGAGTCGGGCGCGGCGGGAACCGATCTCGGTGTGTTCTCCCGTTCGGGCGTCGGCGATTCGCAACAGCGCTTCCCTTCGACTCGGGGCAGAGGGCGGTGTGTCAGGCGGATGGGCACGTCAGGCCGTCGGTATCAGGCGGGTGGAACCCGACCGGGATGCCGGTCGCGTGACGCTCGGCGCCGACCTTGTGGCGACAGTCGAACACTCGCACGCGCCGACCCGACCCGGTCACCGTGGCTCTCCACCGTGAGGACGGGTGCCGACCGGCGCGAGCACCTGAGCCTTTCATTCGAGCATGCGCAGTGGCGTGGTGGGCTGCCACCGGCGTTGGCCCGGCGGAAGCCGCGCTGCGACCCGCCGCCCCACCGTCGCATGACTCTGCAGGTCCGAAGGCGGCGGGTAGGTGTCCGGCGCTCCTGTGGCGGGGCGCGCCCGGGGGCGGAGCCTGGAGGGGGCGAAGGAAGCGGTCCCGTCGCGGGACGGAGAAGGCGGGCCGGGGGGGCGTGGAGCCCGGGACGACCGTCCCGGTGGGCGCCGCCCTGGCTGACATCGGCACTGCCGGGGCGCCCGGCCCCGGCACCGGCCACCGAGTCGGCGGTCACACCGCTGGGAATCCCGGACCGACAGGGCCGGTACGTCCATCACGTCGCGCACCCGTATGACATCCGAGGTTGCCGCTTCGGCAGGCTCGGCCTCGACCGTCCGCGCCTGTTCGGTCTGTCCCGCCGCCCGGTTCGAGAAGATGGCGGCGACGGCACCGAGGTGGGCGACCCGCTCAAGCACCCGATCCATGTACCGGCTGTTCAACGGACGTCACCCCGTGTCGATGCGGCGCCCGGTGACCGCGGCCGGACGGACGCGCACCCAGAGCGGGCGGGCGCCGCCGGCCCAGGGGGTGGCGCCGGGCAGTGCCGCGAGGTGCTGTTCCTCGTCCGAGGTGTCGACCGGATGAGCCTGGCCGAGGATCAGGACGCTCCAGCCCGCGCTCCGGTGCTCGTCGATCCGGTCCACCTCGAACGAGACGGGCGAGCCGTCGGCCGGGGCGGCGGCTCCCCCGGGGGCCGTGCGGTACGCGATAGTCCGGTCGTCCACCACGTAGTTGACCGGGAGCACGACGGGCGCCGAGGAGCCGGGCAGGCCGACCCGGCCGACGCCGCGGGTGCCGAGCAGTTCCCAGCACTGCGGCTCGGTGAGACGCAGGAGCTGACCGCGGCGGCCGGTGTCGGTCTGCCCCGGCGGGGCGTCCGGGCGGTTCCCCGACAGCAGCTCCGGCCAGGCCATCCCCAGCACGGCAGCGATCCGGACGAACCCGGGCGGATCGAACTCCGGCCCCGAGCAGAGGAGTTGTCGCAAGTAGGCAGGGGACATGGCGGCCCGGTGGGCCAGCATTCCTTCGCTCAGGCCGAGCTGATCGCGCCGTCGGAGGATCCGGCGGGCGATGTCGCCGCAGTCGGGATGGACGCTCATGATGGCGGTTCCTCCGTCCATGGCGCTCACGTCCGGAACAGCGCGACCTTGAGCGCGCCGGTGTCGGCCGCGTCGGCGAAGACGTCGTAGGCCTCCTGCATCTCCTCCAGGCCGAAGCGGTGGGTGACCAGCCCGCCGGAGTCGAGCCGACCGACGGCCAGCATGTCCAGCAGCATCGGGGTGCTGCTCGTGTCGACCAACCCGGTGGTGATGGTGACGTTGCGGATCCAGAGGTCCTCCAGGTGCAACACCGCCGGTCTGCCGTGCACGCCCACATTGGCCACCCGGCCGCCGGGGCGCACCAGGCGGGTGCACAGTTCGAAGGTCTCGGGCACGCCGACCGCCTCGATGGCGACGTCCACGCCGAGGCCGTCGCGGCTCAGCTGCCGGACGGCCTCGGGGGTGGCCTCGGCGGAGGTGAGCACGGTGTCGGCGCCGAACCGCTTGGCGGCGTCGAGGCGGCTCTGCGCGAGGTCGGTCACGATGATGCGGGCGGGGCTGTAGAGGCGCGCGGTGAGGACGGCGGCGAGGCCGATCGGTCCGGCACCGACGATCGCGACGGTGTCGCCCGGGCCGATCCGGCCGTTGCGGACACCGACCTCGTAGGAGGTGGGCAGGATGTCGGCGAGCAGCAGGGCGTCCTCGTCCCGGACACCTTCGGGGAGCTTGTACAGGGAGGTGTCCGCGAAGGGGGTGCGGACGTACTCGGCCTGGCAGCCGTCGATCAGGTGGCCGAGGATCCAGCCGCCACCGCCGGTGCACTGCCCGTAGGCCGCTGTACGGCAGTAGGCGCAACGGCCGCAGGCGAAGACGCAGGAGACCAGCACCCGGTCGCCGGCCGTGATCGTGCGCACGCCCGGGCCGGTCTCGGTGACGGTGCCGAGGGCCTCGTGGCCCAGGACGCGGCCCTCCTCGACCTCGGGGACGTCGCCCTTGAGGATGTGCAGGTCGGTGCCGCAGATGGTCACCGCGTCCACCCGGACGACGGCGTCCTCCGGGTCCCGGACGGCCGGGTCGGGGACGTCGCCCCAGGTGCGGCGGCCGGGTCCGTGGTAGGTGAGCGCCTTCATGCCGCGATCACTCCTCTCGGAGGGCGGAGCCGGGGCGGTTCCGCTCGCCCTTCCAGCGTTCCCCCCGGCCGCGCCCGTCGCCAGGGGCCGCCGGGGTGCTCCCGGTGGGCCAATGGACCCCCCTCGCACCCGCCGGGGCGCCGCGAGCACGCCTACGCTGGTCATGGGCATCGGGGGGGCGAGCCACGGAGGATTTCCTTGGGCAACGCGTCGCAGGGCCCCGCCCCCGTGCCGAAGCTGCGGCTGGACGAGCTCCTGGAGGAGCTCCAGGCCCGCCTGGACGCCGCCCGCGGTACCCGGGACCGGGTGCACAGCCTGCTGGAGGCGGTGCTGGCGGTCGGACGCGACCTGGAGCTGACCCAGGCGCTCCAGCACATCGTGGAGGCCGCCGTCACCCTGGTGGACGCCGAGTACGGGGCGCTCGGCGTGATCGGCGAGGACCAGCGGCTGTCCCAGTTCATCCCGGTGGGGGTCACGGACGAGCAGGTCAGACTGATCGGCGCCCTGCCCTCGGGGCACGGAATCCTCGGCGAGCTGATCCGCCACCCCGAGCCGCTGCGGCTCAGCCGGCTCTCGGACCACCCGGCCTCCTACGGTTTCCCGGCCGACCACCCGCCGATGCGCAGCTTCCTGGGGGTGCCGATCCGGATCCGGGACAAGGTGTTCGGCAACCTCTACCTGACCGAGAAGCGGGGCGGGGGCGACTTCGACGCCGAGGACGAGTCGGTGCTCGCCACCCTCGCCGTCGCGGCCGGGGTGGCCATCGACAACGCCCGGCTGTACGCCCGGGCCCGCCAGAGGCAGCGCTGGCTGGAGGCGAGTGCCGAGGTGACCAGAAGCCTGCTCTCGGGCAGCGGGGATCAGGAGGTGCAGGACCTGCTGCTCACCCGGGCGACCGAGCTCGTCGGAGCGGACCTCGCGGTCGTCGCCGTACCACGGCCGGGAACCGGCGAGCTGGAGGTGCGGATCGCCGTCGGCCTCGGCGAGCGGGAGCACCGCGGTCTGGTGCTGCCGATCGAAGGCTCGTTCATGGGCGCGGCCTTCCGCACCGGCGGGCTCGTAGTGAGCCCCGACGTCCGCAAGGACCCCCGGATCACGGCGGGACCGCCCCGCTGGCAGGGGCTGGGCCCGGCGGTCGCGGTGCCCGTCGGCACCGCCGAGCGCGGGATCCGGGGCGTGCTGCTGCTGGCCCGGGCCGCCGGCGCGCCGCCGTTCGAGGAGGACCAGTCCGCTCCCCTGCTCGGCTTCGCCGGCCAGGCCGCGGTGGCGATCGAACTCGCCGAGCGCCGCCGGGACTCGGAGCAGATCGCCCTGCTGCGGGAACGCGACCGGATCGCCCGCGACCTGCACGACCTGGCCATCCAGCGGCTCTTCGCCACCGGCATGACCCTCCAGGGCGCCACCCGCTTCATCGACCACCCCGAGGCGACCGAGCGCGTCCTGCGCGCGATCGACGACCTGGACGAGACCGCCAGGACGATCCGCGCCACCATCTTCGGCCTGCGCCTGCGGGAAAGAGGCCCGGCGGCGACCGGACTGCGCGCCCGCATCGCCGACGTCGTCGAGCGCGCCACCCGGTCCCTCGGCTTCGCCCCGGCCCTGCGGACGGCCGGCCTGCTCGACGTCACCGTGCCTCCCGAGATCGCGGACGCGGCCGTCGCCGTCCTGGAGGAGGCCCTGTCCAACGCCGCCCGCCACGCTCGGGCCGGCGCCGTGGACGTCACGGTGGCCGCCGGCGACGAGCTGACCGTGACAGTCACGGACAACGGGGTCGGTCTGCCCGGGACCGGCCGCCGCGGCGGGCTCGCCAACCTCACCGACCGGGCCTCCGGCCTGGGCGGCACCTTCACGGCCCGGACCCGGGCGGAGGGCGGTACCGAGCTGGTGTGGCGCGTGCCCCTGGGGTAGGTCTCAGCCCTGGTCCAGGACCTCGCCGGGGCTCAGGCGGGGTGTCGGGGCGCCCTCCGGGCCGTAGCCGAGGCGGATCAGCATCTGGACGAACCCGGGGCGCTGGTGCGGATCGCGGGCCTCCCAGCGCAGGTAGGGCCACTCCATGGCCTGGTGCAGCAGGGAGGCGCGGACGCCGTGGGCGGTGGCGACCAGCAGCACGTGCTCCAGAGCGAGGCCGGCCCGGAGCCAGTCCACCCGGGTGTCACGCTCGGTGGTGAGGACCGCGATGCGGGGCTCGTGCTCGAAGAGGGCGGGAGCCTGGTGCTCGGTCGCATGAATGGCGGAGAAGTCGCGCATCGGCAGTTGACCGGCCGCGTCCTGGGGGCCGAGCGCGTCGACCGGGATGCCGTAGGGCGGCACCTCGCCGGTGCGGATCCAGCTGCGGCTCTCGGTGCGCTGGGCCTCGTCGGTGGTGTTGCGGCGCTCGGCCTCGGCGCTGAGGTGGAGCAGCCGGGCGGTCTCCGCGTGGTCGGGCAGGTGGAGCGCGGCGTCCTCGGCACGGGCGGCGTCGGTCAGTTCGTCGAGGACGGCCGGTGGGACCGGTACGGCGGTGAACGGCGTGCGGATGGAGTGCCGGTGCCAGATCGCCTCGAAGAGCTTCTCCGTGCCCGGGGTCGGTGCGGTGGCCGGGGTGTCGAGCCGGACGGCGGCGAACAGCTCGGGCTCGGCCGGATCGGGCAGCAGGCGGACGTCGGGTGCCCAGCCGAGGTGGCGGGCGGCGACCCGGAGGTTGAGAACGGCCGCGCCGACGGAGATGTGCAGCGCCCGGCCCTCCGGGTCGGCGGCCGGGACGGCCCGGCCGCGGTCGGCCCGGACCTCCAGGGTCGAGGTGTCCGGCCGGAGCCGGAAGCGCCACGGCTGGCTGTTGTGGATCGAGGGCGCCGCCACCGCCGCGGAGACGAGCTTCTCCAGTGCGGGGGCGTCGAGGGCGAGGGTGGACATGACCGTCTCCAGGGATGCGCCGTCAGCCGGAATCGGGCGGGTCGCCGGCGGCGCCGCGCAGGGTGGCCAGTCGGGCCCGGTACTCGTCGGGGTCGATCTCACCGCGGGCGAGGCGCTCCGCGAGCAGTTGCTCCGGGGTGGGCCGGGTCGGCGGCGCTGCCGGGGGCGGTACCGGGGCCACCGGGTCGTACGAAGCCGACCTACCGAGGTGCCGGACCAGGGCGATCACGCCGAGGACCACCAGTGCCCAGAAGAGCAGCATGCTCACGGTCATCAGGCCGATGCCCCAACCGTTCATGCCCCCGTCGTTCCAGTACATCATCGCCGTCTCCTCGGGCCGTAACGGGAGGTCGATCACCTCCAGCGTGCGGCCGGGGAGCGGCCTGCCGCTTGGGCCGTTCGGCTCCTCCCGCAGGCCCGCCCGGCCCCGCCAGGGCGTCAGTGCGGGCGCCGGTGCTGCTGCTCGGGCTCGGCGTGGGCGGCGATGACGGCGGCCTGGAGGCGTCGTTCGACACCCAGTTTGGCTAGCAGCCGCGAGACGTGGTTCTTCACGGTCTTCTCGGCGAGGTAGAGCTCCTGGCCGATCTGGCGGTTCGTCCTGCCCTCCCCCACCAGGGCGAGGATCTCCCGCTCGCGCGGGGTGAGCCCGGCGAGCGCGGTGTCGGTCGCGTTCTCCTTGTGGTGGCGCAGGCTCTCCATCAGCTTGCGGGTGGTCGCCGGGTCGAGCATGGACTGGCCGGAGGCCACCGTCCGCACCGCGCCGACCAGTTCGGCACCCTTGACCTGCTTGAGGACGTAACCGGCCGCACCGGCCATGATCGCGTCGAGCAGGGCGTCGTCGTCGTCGAAGGAGGTCAGCATCAGGCAGGCCAGCCCGGGCATCCGGTCGCGCAGGTCCCGGCAGACGGTCACCCCGTCGCCGTCCGGGAGCCGTACGTCGAGCACCGCGACGTCCGGGCGCAGCGCCGGTACGCGGGCGAGGGCCTGGGCACAGGTGCCGGCCTCGCCGACGACCTCCATGTCCGGCTCGGCCTCCAGGAGGTCACGGACGCCCCGGCGGACCACCTCGTGGTCGTCGAGCAGGAACACCCGTACGGGCTGGGGCGAGTCCATGGCCTGCTCCTGGGCTGCGCGGGGCACTGACACCACCGATTCTCCGCGCCCGTCCCCGTCCCCGCAGCGCATCGGCGGCCCGGGCCCGTCGGACGTCCGGGACGGCGGCCCGGCGGGCGGCGGCCTGGCTCTCCGGGGAGCCGTCGGCAGCAGCGAACACGACCGTCCCCGCACCTCCGCTCAGGCCGGCGCGCCGAGCCGGAGTTCCACGTCGACCACGCCGGGCACGGAGCGCACCAGCCTCTCCAGGAGGGGCCTGGAGAGGGTGCCCGGCAGTTCGCCCGTCAGGGTGATCCGGCCGTTCTCGGAGCGTATGTCGCTCTCGACGGCGGCGTCCGGGCCGAGGGTGGCGACCAGCTCGAAGCGGACCCGGTCGGCGAGTTCGCGGTCGTCCTCCAGGTAGACCTTCAGCAGGTCGCCACGGCTGACAATGCCCACGAGGTAGTCCTCCTCGTCGACCACCGGGAGCCGCTTGAGGTGGCCTCGGGCCATTGCCCGGGCAGCCTCGTTGAGCGGGCTGCCGGGGTGCACGGTGACCGCCGGGACGGACATCATCCGCCCGGCCGTCAGGGCGTCGGCGCGCACGCCGTCGCGGTCCCGGGCGGTGAGCAGGTCGGCCTCGGAGACCACCCCGATCACCCGGCCGTCACCGGTCAGCACGGGGACGGCGCTGACTCGCCAGCGCTGGAGGGTGTCGACGACCTCGCGGAAGTCCGCGTCGCGGCCGACGGCCACCACCGCATGGGTCATGACGTCGGCGACGGTGCTCGGTGTGCGGGTCATGGCGGCCTCCTACGATGCCGCGCGGTAGGCGCGGGGGTGTTCCAGGGACCAGCCTGTGTCGTCCTCGGTCCAGTCCAGGGTGGCGTGGACGGCGACCACACCGTCCACGGCGCGGCAGAGTTGTCCGGCGATCGGGACCAGGCTGCGAAACCTCAGCCGCCCGCTCAGGGTGACCACGCCGTCCTGCACCGCGACCTGGACGTCTCCGGGCGCGACCCAGAGGGTCTGTCCCAGCACGTCGTGGTTGATCTCGTCCCGGATCGCCGCGTCGTGGCGCAGGAACACCTGCAGCAGGTCCCGGCGGCTGACGATGCCGACCAGGCGTCCGGCCTCGTCGACCACGGGCAGGCGCTTGACCTTGTGCTTGTCCATGGCACGGGCGGCCTCGGGGATCGACCATCCGGGGCGTGCGGTGACCGCGGGACTGGTCATCAGACCGCCGGCCGTCTCCGCCTCGGCACGGGCACGGTCCTTCTCGGCCAGCCAGCGGCCCGGGTAGCGGCCCTCCGGGTCCGGCAGGACGGCCTCCTTTCGGATCAGGTCGGCCTCGGACACCATGCCGATCGGGCGGCCCTGGTCGTCGACGACGGGGATCGCGGTGATGTCGTTGCGGTGGAACATCGCCGCAACCTCCTTGGCCGGCGTGTCGGGCCGGGCGGTGACGACCTCGTGGGTCATCACCTCGTTGACGCTGCGGTGCTGCATCGTCCTCACTCCTCCTCCGGTGGTCCCGTCTTCACTGTCCGCGCGTCCGGAGCCGCCGGACAGGGCCGGTCGGTCCATGCCGCCGGGCCGCTCCGGCCCAGGACAGCACGGCTGGTCGGCACGGAGGATGGAGGGACCTCAGCACCCCCTGGAGGCAGTCGTGACGACGGACACCGGCACACCCCGGCCCGGCCTGCTGACCTTCCTGGGCGGCGTGGGCACCGTCACCGGCAGCAAGTTCCTGGTGGAGACCGACCACGCCCGCCTGATGATCGACTGCGGCCTCTTCCAGGGCCTGGCCGAACTGCGCCGCCGCAACCGCCGCCCACTGCCGCTCGACGCCGCCGACGTACGGGCCGTCGTGCTCACCCATGCCCACCTCGACCACTGCGGCTACCTGCCCCGTCTGGTCCGCGACGGCTTCCGCGGCCCCGTGCTCACCACCCCGGACACGGCCCGGATCGCCGAGCTGATCCTCCGTGACAGCGCCCACCTCCTGCGCGAGGAGGCCGACCACGCCAACGAGCACGGCTGGTCCAAGCACCGCCCCGCCGAACCGCTCTACGACGACGAGGACGTCGAGAACGCCCTGCGGATGTTCGACCCCGTCCCGCTGGACACCGATGTCGAGATCACCACCGGAAATGTCCTCCGGTTGCACCGGGCCGGACACATCCTCGGCTCCGCCTGGGCCCACCTCACCCTGGAGGACGGCCACACCATCGCCGCCAGCGGCGACCTCGGCCGCCCCGTCCATCCGCTGCTGCGCCCGCCCGAACCGTTCACCGGCGCGGACGCGCTGCTCTTGGAGTCCACGTACGGCCACCGGCACCACGAGGAGACCGCCGCGCGCGAGTGGTTCGCCGCCGCCCTGGAGCGGACCCTGGCGCGCGGCGGCACCGTGGTCGTCCCGTCCTTCGCCGTCGACCGCACCGAGGTCGTCCTGCACCAGCTCACCGAACTGCGCCGGTCCGGCCGGCTGCGGCCAACGTGCCCGTCTACGTGGACAGTCCGATGGCACTGGCCACCCTGCAGATCTACCGGGAGGCCTTCGCCGCCGGCTCCGACCAGCTGCGGCCCGACGTCCTCTCCCGGGGCCCGACCGCCCTCGACCCGGAGCCGTTCACCCTGATCCACTCGCTCCAGGACTCCCTCGCCCTGGACCGCGCCCACGGCCCCGCCGTCATCGTCTCCGCCTCCGGAATGGCCACCGGCGGCCGCGTCGTCCACCACCTGCTCCGGCTGCTGCCCGACGCCCGCAACACCGCCGTCGTGGTCGGCTACGCCGCCGCCGGCACCCGCGCCCGCGACCTGGTGGACGGCGCCCGCGCGCTGAAGATGTACGGCACCTACGTCCCGGTCCGTGCCGAGGTGGTCAACGTTCCCGCGTTCTCGGCGCACGCCGATGCCGCCGAGATCATCGAATGGCTGCGCCCCGCCCCGCAGCCACCGAACGCGGTCTACCTCGTCCACGGCGAACCCGAGGGCTCCCAGGCCCTGCGCGACCGGATCGACCGCGAACTCGGATGGACGGCCGTGGTCCCCCGCTCGGGCGAGCGGGTGCTGATCCGCTGATTCAGGCCGTCGACGCCGGCCCGGTGTCGTCGAGGTCCCAGGTGAGGTGGTCGGCGAGGCGGGTGAGGCCGTCGAGGTGGGCGAGTTGGAGGCAGAGGGCGGCGGCGTCGCTGCGGGTGCGGGTGCGGCCGGTGACCGAGAGCAGGCCGCGTTCGCAGCGGATGTGCAGCGAGCCCGGGACGACTCCGCTGCCGGGGGTGAGGGCGAGGGCGAGGGCCTGGGTTCGGATGGCCTCGTCCTCCCGGCGCAGGGCGTCGAGCAGGTCGTGCGAGGTGAGCAGGCCCGCCACGCGGCCGTCGATGTCCACCACGGGCAGGTGGTGGACACCTTCGTCCGTCAGCAGGGCGAGGGCTTCGGAGAGGCCACTCTCCTCGGTGACGGTGACCGCCGGAGTGGTCATCAGGTCCCGGGCGAGCAGCTCCCGCTCCGGATCCTTCTCCGCGTAGGCGGTGAGAAGGTCGGAGGCGGAGACCACCCCGGTGACGGTTCCGTCCGGGGCAACCACCGGCACGATGCCGCGTCGGGAGGCGCTCAGCACGGCGGCGACGGTGGCGAGGTCGGTGCCGGGAGTCACGGCGATGCCGGGATGGCTCATGCAGTCGCGGACCCGGGCGCGCCCAACGGACGGTGACGGCGCGGAGGACGGGAAGGTGTCGGCCGCCGTGCCGTCGAGGATGCTGCGCTTCACGGGAGCTCACTTCCCTTCGGCGGCCGCCGGGCGGCGCAGCCGCCGCAGGTAGGGGTCGAAGGACGGCCGGCGTTCCAGCCGGACCCGGGCGTCCACGCAGAGCGCGCCGTCGGGGCGGAGGATGACGGGGTTGAGGTCCGCCTCGACGAGCTCGGGGAAGTCGTCGGCGAGGTGGGAGAGTCGGGCGAGGACCGACCTGACCGCCGCGAGGTCCACGGCGGGTGCCCCGGCGCTGCCCGTCAGAAGGGGCGCGCTGCGCAGTTCGGTGACCATGGTGGTCAGGTCGCGCTCGCTCAGTGGGGCGAGCCGGACCGCCCGGTCGGCCAGCACGTCGGCGGCGGTGCCGCCCGCCCCGAGCACCACGAGGGGCCCGAAGACCCGGTCCTGGACGACACCCGCGAGCAGTTCGACGCCCGGCGCGGCCATCGGCTGGACCACCGCTCCGGCCAGCTCCGCGCCGAATCTCTCCGTGAAGTCCCGGTAGGCGGAGCCCACTTCGGCCTCGGTGCCGAGGCCGGTGCGGACGGCGCCGAGCGCGCTCTTGTGCACCTGCCCGGGCCAGTAGGCCTTCAGGGCCACCTTGCCCTCGTGTCCGAGTGTGCGCAGCCCGTTCGCGGCGGCGACCGCCGTGTGCTCGTCGCGGGCCCACACCGCGGTGGTCAGCGGCAGCCCGTAGGCCTCCAGCAGGTCGGCGGTGGACAGCGGGTCGAGCCAGCCGCCGTCGGGATGGGCGGTGAGGTAGCCGTCGATCAGGCTGCGGGCGGTGCTCCGGTCGCAGTCCGGTGCTTCGGCGGGCGCGGGGGGCGCTTCGGCGAGCCAACGGGCGCGGGCCCGGGCGTGGGCGAGGGCCCGGGCGGCGGCGACGGAGTCCGAGTAGGCGGGCAGCACGCCGCCGTCGGCGCAGGTGCGGTAGCGGACGGGCACCTGCTGGTCGAGCAGCACGGCGGCGATCGGGACGCGGCGCCGGGCCGGGCCCTCCAGCAGGGCGCGCACCGGATCCTGGGCCGGGGTGGTGCCGAGCGCCGTCGGCACCAGGCACACCAGGATCGCGTCGACGGTCGGCTCGTGTTCCAACGCCCGGAGGAAGAGGGCGAGTTCGGTCGGTCCGATCGCCGCCGTGGTGTCCACGGGGTTGCGGACGGAGGCGCCGGGCGGCAGCAGTCTCCCGAGCTCCGCCGGGAGTTCCGGCAGTTCGAGTCCGGCTTCGGCGCAGGCGTCCGCGGCGAGGATGCCGATGCCTCCGGCGTTGGAGACCACGGCGACCGCGCCGCGCGGGGCGGGCAGCGGCTGTGCGCGCAGCAGCGCGCACAGCAGCGCGGCGGCCTCGACGAGTTCGTCGATGCTGCGGGTGGCCGTGATGCCGGCTTGTCGGAACAGCGCCTCCCGGGTGACGGTCGGGGTGGAGGCGGCCGCGGTGTGCGAGGCCGCGCCGCGGCGGCCGGCCGTCGAGCGGCCGGCGTCGACGGTCAGTACCGGGATGCTCCCGGTCACCCGGCGGGCGGTGCGGGCGAAGGCCCGCGGGTTGCCGAAGGACTCCAGGTGGAGCAGCGCGAGGTCGGTCCGGCCGTCCGCCTCCCACCACTGGAGCAAGTCGTTGCCGCTGACGTCGTACTTGTCGCCGAGCGAGACGAAGCTCGACACCCCGATGCCCAGCCAGGCCAGCCGCGACAGCAGCGCGATCCCCACGCCGCCGCTCTGCACGGCCACTCCGGCGGTGCCGGGCCTGGGGAAGGCGCCACCGAACTCGGCGTCCAGCCGGACAGCCGGATCGGTCTGCGCCATGCCGAGGCTGTTCGGTCCTACCAGCCGCATGCTGTACCGACGGCAGGCGCGCATCAGCCCGCGGGCCTCCTGCGGGCCGAGCCCCGAGGTGAGCACGACCAGGGCCCGCACCCCGACCGCACCGCACTCCTCGGCCACCGCGGGGACGGCGCCGGCGGGCACGGCCAGCACGGCGAGGTCCGGCACGGCAGGCAGTGCGGAGACCGACGAGTGGGCGGGTGTGCCGGCGATCTCGTCGGCGTGCGGGTTGACCACCCACAGCGGACCGGCGAAACCTCCCTGCCGGATCTTCGTCAGGACAGTCCGACCGACCGAGCCCTCCCGCCGGGACGCGCCGACCACCGCGACCGAGGCCGGGCGCAGCAGCGCGGCGAGGCTGGCCACGTCGGCGCTGCGCCCGCGTTCGTCCACCGCCGAGCGGTAGCGCTCGTCCCTCTCGTCCAGTGGCACCCTGATCCTGACCTCGCCCTGTACGTACCGGCGCTCGACGGGCAGGCCGAGGTCTGCGAAGACCTGGTGGACGGCGTGGTTTCCGTGCAGGGTGTCGGCCTCGAAGAAGCGGATGCCGGCGGCCCGTGCCGCGTGCACCAGGTGCTCCAGTAGCAGGGTGGCGACTCCCCGGTGGTGCCAGCGGTCGGCCACCGCGAGGGCCAGTTCGGCGGTCTCCGGCGGACCGTCCAGCAGTTCGCAGTCCGCCTCGCCGACCAGTTCCTCCCCGGCCCGGGCACCGAGCGCCAGCAGACCCGCCCGCGGCGGCCCGCACAGCCGGTCGGCGGCCTGCCGGGGCGCGTTGCGGCTGACGCCGAAGAACCGCATCCGGCGGCTCTCCTCGGACATCCCGGCGGCGTGCAGGTCGAGCACCGCGCGGTGGTCGTCCGGCCCGAGCGGCCGGAGCTCCACGGTGGTGCCGTCAGCCAGCAGGGCCTCGGCGGTGGCGAGCGGCGGATGGACGGTCGACATGGCTCACCTCCTGTCTCCGTCTCCCAGACTCGGCGCCCGGCCCTGCTCCGGGGAAGGGCCGACCGGCCCCGGCCGGACCGCCGAGCGGCGCGGTGCCGTCGTCCGCAGACTGGAGACAGACCGGTCGCACGGAGGTCACGTCGTGGCAGCAGACCCGCCCGCGGGGAATCCCGACATGCCGGACCCGTGGACCCTCCGCTACCAGGGCTTCGACCCGGCCGAGGAGGGCCTGCGGGAGGCGCTGTGCGCGGTCGGCAACGGCTACCTGGTCAGCCGCGGCGCCGCGCCGGAATCGGTCGCCGACGGGGTGCACTACCCGGGGACGTACCTGGCCGGCTGCTACGACCGTGCGGAGTCCACGGTCGGCGAGCACGTGGTGGCCAATGAGGACCTGATCAACTGCCCGAACTGGCTGCCGCTGACCTTCCGCCCGGCCGACGGCAGGTGGTTCACCGGCCCGCCCACCGAGCAGACCCTGGCACTGGACCTGCGCCGGGGACTGCTGACCCGCACCGCCCTGGTGGTCGATGAGCGGGGCCGGCGCACCACGCTCGTGCAACGCCGCCTCGCCAGCCAGGCCCGGCCGCACCTGCTCGTCCTGGAGAGCACCTTCACCCCGCAGAACTGGTCCGGCCCGTGGGAGGTCCGCTCCGGGCTGGACGGCCGCATCACCAACACCGGTGTCGCCCGCTACCGGGGCCTGGCCGAGCGCCACCTCGTCCCGGCCGGCCAGGGGGTGGACGAGGACGGTCTGCTCCGACTCGAAGCCGATGCGATCGACTCGCCCCTGCGAATGGCCCTCTGCGCCCGCATCCGCGCCGACCGGGAGCACACCGCGACGACCGAGCATCGCGAGGGCTGGGTGGCCCACCTCCTCGCTCTGGAGGGCTCGGCGGGCCGGCCCGTCACCGTGACGAAGACCGTCGCCGTGCACACCTCCCACGACCGGGCGATCGAGACCCCGCTGCTCGCCTCCCGCCTGCTCGCCGCCGAGGCCGGCGACTTCGACCAGCTGCTCGTCGAACACACCGTGCGCTGGGCGGAGTTGTGGCGTCGCTGCCGGATCGAGGCCGACTTCGACGGGGCCGGCCCGCTGCACCTGAACCTGTTCCACCTGCTCCAGACCTACTCCGAGCACTCCGTCGACCTGGACGTCGGCGTCCCCGCCCGCGGACTGCACGGGGAGGCGTACCGGGGGCACGTCTTCTGGGACGAGCTGTTCGTGCTGCGGCTGCTCAACCTCCGCTTCCCGGAGCTCGCCCGGGCCGTGCTCCGCTACCGCCACCGCCGCCTCGACGCCGCCCGCCGGCAGGCCAGGAAGCTCGGGCTGCGCGGCGCGGTCTACCCGTGGCAGAGCGCCAGGGACGGCCGCGAGGAGTCCCAGCAGCTGCACCTCAACCCGCTGTCCGGACGCTGGCTGCCCGACCACAGCCACCTCCAGCGGCATGTCGGCTCGGCCGTCGCCTACAACATCTGGCAGTACTACCAGTCCACCGGGGACCGGGACTTCCTCGCCACCGCCGGTGCCGAGATGCTGCTGGAGATCGCCCGGTTCTGGTCCTCCGTCGCCGTGCACGACCCGGCCCGCGGCCACTGGTCCGTCCGCGGGGTGCTCGGCCCCGACGAGTACCACGACGGCTACCCCTGGAAGACCCGGCCGGGCCTGGACGACAACGCGTACACCAACGTGCTGGCCTCCTGGGTGCTGGCCCGTGCCCAGGACGCCCTGGACGTCCTGCCCGGGTACCGCCGCGACGAGCTGCGCGAGCGCCTGGAGCTCGACGCAGGAGAGCTGGAGCGCTGGCAGGAGGTCGGACGCCACCTGCACGTCCCGTTCCACGACGGCGTCCTGAGCCAGTTCGACGGCTACGAGCGCCTCGCCGAACTCGACTGGCCGGAGTACCGGCGCCGCTACCCGGACCTGCGCCGGCTCGACCGGATCCTGGAGGCCGAGTGCGACACCGTCAACCGCTACAAGGCCTCCAAGCAGGCCGACGCACTGATGCTCTGGTACCTTTTCTCCGCCCGCGAGGTCCGCGACCTGCTACGACGTCTCGGCCACCCGGCGCACCACGAGCTGCTCCGCCGGACCACCGACTACTACCTGAGGCGCACCGTCCACGGCTCGACGCTCAGCTCGGTGGTGCACGCCTGGGTGCTCACCCGCTGCGACCGCCGCGCCTCCTGGCACCACTTCCGCGACGCCCTGGTGGCCGACCTGCGGGACAACCAGCACGGCACCACGGCCGAGGGCGTCCACCTGGGCGCCATGGCGGGCGCGGTGGACCTGCTGCAACGCTGCTACACCGGCCTGGAGGTCCGCGAGGACGCCCTCTGGCTGGACCCGCACCTGCCCTCCGCCCTCGGCCGCCTGGAACTGGACCTGCGCTACCGCGGCCACTGGGGCCTCACCCTCGCCGTCGACCGCCGCACCGTCACGGTGAGCCTGCGCCAGGACCGCCAGGAGCCGGTCCGCATCCGGCTGCGCGGCACCGAGACGACGGTCCTGCCCGGCGAGACCCAGCATTTCCGGCTGTGAGCGGCCCGGGCCTCACCGGCGCCCGGACCAGCGCGGTTCCACCTGATCCCAGCCGGACTCCCAGCCGCGCTCGGCCCGGCGGTCCAGTCGGCGGCGGCACACCACGAACCCGCCCTCCACGCCGAGCCCGAGCACGGAGACCGCGCCGAAGCCGACCAGGACGGCATTCGAGATGATCAGTCCGTTCGACTTGGGTGCGCCGATCGGCTGTCCGGCGTCGTTCAGCCCGACCGGGACAGCCGTCCCGGTGGCCGTGCCGTCCGGCACGGGGACGTAGCCGGCCCCGGGCCCCACCGGGTAGGTCCACCATGCCGGGGCGTGCTCGCCCGCGCTGATCGCTCGGGGGTCGTCCGGCCGCGCCGGCCCCGTGGTGACGGCGGTGACGACGTGCCGACGGTGGGCGACCCACTGCGCGTCGTACGTCCCCGCGCGGTACACGAGCACGGCCGCGACCGCCGCCAGGGCGAAGGAGACGAGCACCATCAGCACCGCCCCGGCCACCACGCGGCTGTATGCGCGGTCGAGCGGGCGGCAGAGCGGATTGCTGTCCCGGCCGACGGCCCGGCGGACGTGCCCGCGCAGAGACGTGTGCGAGGCCGGATGCCTGTGCGTGGTGGCTGCGACGGACATGACGCGCCTCCTCGGTGCCGGGCGGCAGCTGCTGTCACGGTTCAGTCTTCCGGGACCGTGCCCTTCCCAGGAGGGCCTGACGGCCCCGTTCAACGGGTCCCGACGACCTCCTCCTGGGCCATCCGTGCCCGCAGTGCTGAGGGCCCAGGTCGACCGGCTCGATCCGGTCGGCGGCACGGACCGCCTCGTCCGGGATCCCCGCGTCCAGCAGCTCCCGACGGATACCTGCGGGTACCGGGGCGAACGGCCGCGCGACCAGGACCGGCCGGCCCCTGCCGGAGCCCGCGTTCGGTGGTGCCATGGAAGTACGGACGGCCGGGCCGTGTCCCCGGCCCCCGCACCGAGCCAGGGAGGCCGGCATGAGAGCCGCCGTGGGAGACCGCATCATCGTCCAGGGCACCCGGCCGGGCGCGGCCCGCCGGGACGGCGAGATCGTCGGGCTGCACCACCCGGACGGCAGCCCGCCGTACGACGTCCGCTGGTCCGACGAGGACCGGGTCACCGAGTACTTCCCCGGGCCGGACGCCCGGATCCACCACTTCGACCACGAGCCGTCGCCCACTCGAACCGTCCCGCCGCAACCGCACCTGTTCGCCGACTGACGGGCCTCCGCCGTGACCGTCTCCGCCGACCCGCGGGCCCGCGGACTGACCGGTGCCGAGGCCGCACGACTGCTCGCCGACCACGGCCGCACCGAGGTCGCCCGCCAGGCCGCCGACCTGGTCCTCGCCGACGACGAATTCACCACCGTGGTCGGCGCGGTGGAGGAGGGCCACCGGGTCTACGACAACATCCGCCGCTTCCTGGTCTTCGGCCTGTCCGGCGGCGCCGCCGAGATCCTGGTGATGCCGGCCGACCCGCTGTTCGTCCTGGCCCTGCCCCTGCGCGCGGGCCAGATCCTCTGGATCAACCTGCTCACCCACGGCCTCACGGGCGTGGCCATGGGCGCGGAACCCGCCTCGGCCGACGCGATGACCCAGCCCCCGCGCCCACCGGACCAGCACATCCTCGGCTCCGGCGTCTGACAGCGGGTCCTGCTGCTCGCCGCGGTGGTGCAGCCGCCGCCCTCGGCGCGGCGCTCTGGGCCCGCGAGGAGGACCGGCCCTGGCAGACCGTCCTGTTCCTCGCCCTGCTGGCCGGCCAGCAGGGCACCGTCCTGGGCCTGCGCGAACGACTGCTGACCCGCGCGAACCCGTTCCTCCCGCCGGCCGTCCTCGCCTCCGCCGCGCTCGCGGCCGCTGCCCTCTACCTCGCCCTCCTCCGCGACCTGCTCGACACCGTGCCGCTCGGCCGGTCCGACCCTGCCGCCCCGGAGTCCCGAAGTACTCCCCAGGTCACCGGACGGGGCCGTCCCGGGTGGGACGCCCGGGCTCCGACCGCTGGGCCGGTCGGCCCTCGCGGCGCAAGGCGGGGCTGCCTAGCGTGGGAACAGGGTCCACATCATCGACCTCACGGAAGTCACCGGGACCACCGGACCGAGGAGGACCACCATGACGTCCGCAAGCTCCGACGGCCCCGGCCGTCCCGTCGTCCTCGGCGTCGACGCCCACGACACCGGCTCGATGCCCGCCGCCTGGGCGGCCGACGAGGCCGCCCGCAGGGGCCGGCCACTGCGGTTGGTGCACGCCGTCCCGTCGCTGTACCGCGAGTTCCGGCCCTTCGACGAGGGCCGCTACCACAAGGCCCTTCGCGAGCGGGCCGACCGGGCACTCGACCGGGCCGCCACCCTGGCCCGGGAGCGCCACCCCGAACTGGACGTGACCATCGTGGTGGCCGAGGACGTCCCGGCGCCCGCACTGTGCCGGGAGTCCCGCAAAGCCGCGCTCGTCGTCCTCGGCTCCCGCCGGCTGAGCCGGGTCGAGGAGGCACTGAGCGCCTACTCGGTGGCCGTCCCGGTCAGCGCCCAGGCCCACTGCCCGGTGGTCGTGGTCCGCGACCCCGAGCACACCACCCAGGACCCGCCGTACGTCGTGCTCGGCGTGGACGGCAGCCCGTCCTCGGAGCCCGCCGTCGACTTCGCCTTCGCGTACGCGGACGAGCGCCGGGCCGCGCTGCGCGTCCTGTGGGTCTGGCAGCGCCCGCCGGTGGGCAACCTGGACGAACCCGCCGCCGAGCGGCTGCTGCGCCGGATGCTCTTCGAGTCCACCGCGGGTCACCACGAACACCACCCGGACGTGACCGTGACCCACGAACTCGTGCACGGCCACCCGGTCGAGGAGCTCGCCCTGGCCTCCGAACACGCCCTCGCGGTGGTCGTCGGCCGCCGCGGCAACGGCGGCTTCACCGGCATGCGCCTCGGCTCCGTACCCCACGGCCTGCTCCGCCGAGCCCACTGTCCTGTCGTGACGGTGCCATCCGCCCTGCCCTGAACCGGGAACCGACGCCCGCTCCCGTGCGGACATGCCCGCCCGGCGGTCCGATCCGGGCCGAACGGCCCAGGTCCTGACCGCCCGCGCGGCGCGAGCCTGGACGTGACGAAAGGTGGAGACCATGCACACCGTGATCGTGTACGAGAGCATGTACGGCAACACCCGGGAGGTCGCCGAGGCCATCGCCGAAGGTGTCCGCCGGACCGACCCCGGGGCGGCCGTCGACTGCCTCCCGGTGTCCGAGGCGAACGCGGACACCGCCCGGTCCGCGGACCTGCTGGTGGTCGGCGGACCGACGCACATGCACGGCATGTCCTCCGGGATCAGCCGCCGGATGGCCGCCGCGGCCGAGGGGCACAAGGAGGGTCGCGTGGAGGCCGCCGCCGAAGCGCGGGAGACCGCCGAGGGCCCGGGCCTACGAGCCTGGTTCCACGACCTTCCGACCACCGGGTCCGGCACCTGTGCCGCCGCGTTCGACACCCGGGTCGACATGCCCAGGGCCGGCGGCGCGGCCAACGGCATCGCCCACCGGCTCTCCCACCACCACTACGACGTGGTCGCCGAACCCGAGGGCTTCATCGTGGAGGGCAACGACGGACCGCTGCGCGCCGGCGAACTCGACCGCGCCCGCGCATGGGGTGCGGGGCTGGTCTGATCCCGACCGAGCCGTCAGGCGACGGGGCGGGCGCCACGGCTCGATGCTCGCCCCTAAGTACCCGACCGCCGTCACCGCCGGGAACGTCGAGACCTCCGCGCTGACCGGCGAGTCCGTGCCGGTGTTCCGGTCGGCGGAGTCCACGGACGGCTCAGGACCGCTGCTGAGCGCCCATGACCTGCTGTTCTCCGGCGCCTCGTGCACCGGCGGGACCGCGGTGGCGGTCGTGACGGCGACGGGCATGCGCACCGAACTCGGGCGGATCGCCGCGCTCAGCCGGCGGACCCGGCGGGAGGAGAGCCCGCTGGAGCAGCAGGTCAAACGTGTCGCCCGGCTGATCGGCGGCACACCCTTCGAGCCCACCGAGGCCAACCCGATGACCGGCTGGCGCGGTGCGAGCCGCTACTACGACCCCGGCTACCGCGAGGGCTTCGCCCTGGAGTGCCGGGCGCTACGCCGGGCCCGGGACGAACTCGGCCTGACCAACGTCGTGGTGATGATCCCGTTCTGCCGTACCCCGCAGGAGGCCGACCGAGTGCTGGCCGTCATGGCCGACAACGGCGTCCGGGAGGAGCTCACGACGCGAGCGGTGGAGGAGCGGCTGGACGCCTACGTGACGGCCCTGATGGGCGCGCGGGGCCCGGCCCGGGCGGGCCCCGCGCTCATCGTGCACCGCCCAGCCGGGGCGGGCCCGGTAGATTCACTCCCCCACCACCGACCGAGGGAGCCCCCGTGCCCGACCGGCCCAGCCTGCTGTACGTGACCGACCTGGCCTACCCGGCCCGCGGGCGGCGGTACGGCGACGAGGACGTCTTCCTCACCTCCCGGCTGCGGGAGTGGTTCGACCTGGCCCTGTGCCATCCGCTGGACGCCCGGGCCCTGATGGGGCGCTTCGACGCGGTCGTGGTGCGCAACAGCGGTCCGGTGCTGCACTACCGGGAGGAGTACGCCCGGTTCCGCGACCGTGCCCTGGCCGACGGCGTGCGGGTCTACAACCCGCTGACCGGGCGGGGAGACATGGCCGGGAAGGGGTACCTGCTGGACCTGACCGAGGCGGGCCGCCCCGTCATCCCCACGGTCGACCGGCCGCAGGACCTCGACCGGCTGCCCGCCGCCGACCGCTACGCGGTCAAGCCCAGGGAGGGCGCGGACAGCATAGGCCTGCGCTTCCTCACCCGCGACGAGCTGGACGGGCTCGACGCGTGGGGCGAGGTGCTGGTCCAGCCGCGGATCGACTTCCGCTACGAGGTCTCGTTCTACTTCGTGGACGACGCCTTCCAGTACGCCCTCCACGCGCCGGATCCGGCCCGGCGCTGGGTGCTGGAGCCGTACGAGCCGAACGCGGCCGACCTCGCGTTCGCGCGGAGCTTCGTCGACTGGAACACGCTCGCCCACGGGATCCAGCGGGTGGACGCCTGCCGCGCGCCGGACGGGAGCCTGCTCCTGGTCGAGCTGGAGGACCTCAACCCGTACCTGTCCCTCGACCTGGTCGCCGAGGAGGTCCGGGAGGGCTTCGTCGAGGCCCTGGCGGGTTCACTGCACCGCTTCCTGGGCTGACCGGCCGGGGCGGAACGACGGACCGCCGCCCCGGGAGGCGTCTCCCGGGGCGGCAGCAGCGGGCGCGCCGTCAGCAGATCCGCGGCAGCTGCTCGCCCATCGGCAGGTCGACCACCCGGGTGCCGCCGAAGCCGGTGCGGGCCACGACCATCCCCGGGTGCTCCTCGACGCACTCGCCGATCACCACCGCCTCCGCGCCGAGCGGGTGGGCGCGCATGGCGGCGAGCACGGCGTCCGCCGGGCCGCGCGGGACGAAGGCGACGAGCCGGCCCTCGTTGGCGATGTACATCGGGTCCAGGCCCAGCACCGCGCAGGCGTTGGCCACCGGCTCCGGGACGGGGACGGCGGCCTCGCTGAGCACGACGCCCACCCCGGCGGCGGTCGCGATCTCGTTGAGCGCCGCCGCCAGGCCGCCCCGGGTGGGGTCGCGCAGCACGTGCAGGTCGGCGGTGGCCGCGAGCATGGCCTCGACCAGGCCGCCGAGCGCCGCGCTGTCGCTGCGCACGTCGACGCCGAACTCCAGTCCCTCCCGGACGCTCATGATCGCCACGCCGTGCAGCCCGATCGGCCCGCTGACGATCACCACGTCGCCGGGCCGGGCGCGCTGCGGGCGGATGTCGACCCCGGCCGGGACGATCCCGATGCCCGCGGTGTTCAGGTAGACGCCGTCCCCGTGCCCGGCCTCGACCACCTTGGTGTCCCCGGTGGCGATCTCGACCCCGGCGGTGCGGGCGGCGGCGCCGATCGCCCTGGCGACCCGGTCCACCACGGCCATCTCCACCCCCTCCTCCAGGATGAAGCCGCAGGACAGGTAGGCGGCCCGGGCCCCGCTCATGGCGAGGTCGTTGACCGTGCCGTTGACGGCGAGGTCGCCGATGCAGCCGCCGGGGAAGAACAGCGGCCGCACCACGTAGGAGTCGGTGGAGAAGGCGAGCCGGGCCCCGCCGAGCTCCAGCACGGCGGAGTCGCCGAGCCCGGCGAGCACCGGGCCGCCGAAGGCCGGCGCGAAGAGGTTCTGCACCAGTTCCGCGGACAGCGCCCCGCCGCCGCCGTGGCCCATCACCACCCGGGGGTGGTCGCGCAGCGGCAGCGGGCAGCTCCAGCCGGAGAAGTCGGGCCGCCCGGCATCCGGTTCGACGGACGGTTCGGCGGACGGTCCGGCGAGCGCTTCGGTGAGCAGTTCGGTGTCAGCCAACGCGGCTCGCCTCCTGGGTCTCCTGGGTCTCCTGAAGGTCCTGGACCCGGACGGACGTCGTACCCGGCACGCCGAGCCGCCGGTACAGGTAGTACGCCGCGCACGCCCCCTCACTGGACACCATCGTGGCGCCGAGCGGCGTGCGCGGTGTGCAGACGGTGCCGAAGGCCTCGCACTGGTGGGGCTTCAGCAGGCCCTGCAGCACCTCGCCGCTGCGGCACTCGGCGGGTTCGCGGGTGGTGATCCCCGAGACGTCGAAGCGGTGCTCGGCGTCGTGGTCCCGGTAGCGGGGCGAGAGCCGCCAGCCGCTGCGCGGGATCACCCCGATGCCCCGCCAGGCGCGGTCGGCCACCTCGAAGACGTCCTCCAGCATGGCGCGGGCCGCCGGGTTGCCCTCGGGGCGGACGGCCCGCGGGTAGGCGTTGTCGACGGTGTGCTCCCCGCGCTCCAGCTGCCGTACGGTGCGCCGGATGCCTTCCAGGATGTCCAGGGGTTCGAAGCCGGTGACGACGATCGGCACCCGGTGGCGCTCCGCGAGCGCCGGGTACTCGGCGGTGCCCATCACGCTGCAGACGTGCCCGGCGGCGAGGAAGCCCTGGACCCGGCAGTCCGGCGAGTCCATGATCGCCTCGATCGCGGGGGGCACCCGGACGTGGGAGACCAGCATGCTGAAGTTGCGCAGCCCCTGCTTCCTGGCCAGGTGGACGGCCATGGCGTTCGGCGGGGCGGTGGTCTCGAAGCCGATGCCGAAGAAGACCACCTCCTTGTCCGGGTTCTCCCGGGCGATCCGCAGGGCGTCGAGCGGCGAGTACACGACCCGGACGTCGCCGCCCTCACCGCGCACCCGGAACAGGTCCCGGTCGGTGCCGGGCACCCGCAGCATGTCCCCGAAGGAGCAGAAGACCACCCCCGGCCGGGCGGCGATCGCCAGTGCCCGGTCGATCATCTCCAACGGGGTGACGCACACCGGGCAGCCCGGCCCGTGGATCAATTCGACCTCGTCCGGCAGGAGTTGGTCGATGGCGTGCCGGATGATGCTGTGCGTCTGGCCGCCGCAGACCTCCATCAGCGCCCACGGCCGGGTGACCGTCGCCCTGATGTCGGCGAGCAGCCCGGCCGCCAGCTCGGGGTTGCGGAACTCCTCCAGGTACTTCACCGTCCGGCCTCCTCGGTCCCGTCCGCCGCTCCGGCCGCACCCGCCGCCGCCCCGGCGGCCTCCCACGGGTCGCCGAACTCCTCCTGCAACAGCCCGAGTTCCTCGAAGAGGGCGAGGGTACGCCGGGCCGACTCCTCGTCCAGGCGCTGCAGCGCGAAGCCCACGTGGACGATCGCGTACTCCCCCACCGCCAGGTCGGGCAGGTACTCCAGGCAGACGTCCTTGATCACGCCGCCGAAGTCCATCACCGCCATCCTGGTCCCGTCCCGCTCCCCGATCTCCGTCACCCTGCCGGGCACCGCCAGGCACATCCGCGCTCACTCCTCCCGGGTGGCCGCCGACCGGGCGGCCACCATCAGCTGGCCCAGCGCCAGCCCTCCGTCGTTGGGCGGCACCCGGCGGTGCCGCAGTACGGTGAAGCCGTCCTCCCCGAGCCCGCTCGCGCAGGCGGAGGAGAGCAGCGCATTGGCGAAGACCCCGCCGCTGAGCGCCACGGTGGTGGTGCCGTGCCGTTCCCGGACGGCGGCGCAGATCCGCCGGACCAGCTCGGCCACCGCGCCGTGGAAGCGGGCGGCGACCAGCCCCGCGGGCGCACCCGCGGTGACGTCGGCCACCACCGCGGCCAGCACCGGCCCGGGGTCGGCGATCCAGCCGTCCGCCCGCGCCGACAGGCCGAACGCGTAGCCGCCCGCCCGCTGCGCCGCCCCGAACTCGCAGGCCGCCGCCTCCAGTTCGATCGCCGCCTGGGCCTCGTACCCGGCCCGCTGGCAGATCCCGGCGAGCGAGGAGACCGCGTCGAACAGCCGGCCCATGCTGGAGGTCGGCGCGCAGTTCAGCTCCCGCTCCAACTGGCGCTCCAGCAGCCGTAGTTCCTCGCCCCCGCAGGCCCGGACCGGCGGCAGCTGCGGCAGCCGGGGCAGCCCGGCCGCGCGCAGGTGGGCGAGCGCCGTCCGGTAGGGGCGCTCGACGGCCGCGTCCCCGCCGGGCAGCGGCACGTACCGGAGGTGGGCGAGGCGGCGGAACCCGTCGTAGTCCGCCAGCAGCACCTCACCGCCCCAGATCGCGCCGTCCTCGCCGTAGCCGGTGCCGTCGAAGGCCACCCCGAGCACCGGCCGGCCGCCGTCCAGGCCGTGTTCGGCCATCACCGCGGCGATGTGGGCGTGGTGGTGCTGGACCCGGTGCACCGGCCGGCCGGCGGCGGTCCGCTCGGCGTGCCGCAGCGAGCGGTAGCCGGGGTGGCGGTCGGCGGCCAGCAGTTCGGGCCGTACGCCGCTGACCGTGCCGAGCTGCTCGACCGCCCGCTCGAAGGCCCGCAGGGTGGCCAGGTCGTCCATGTCGCCGATGTGGCCGGACAGCCAGGCGTAGCCGTCCCGGGCCAGCGCGAAGGTGTTCTTGAGGTCGCCGCCGACGGCCAGGACGGGGCGGACGGGCACCGGCAGCGGGATCGGGAGCGGCGCGTACCCGCGCGAACGGCGCAGCGGCAGCTGTTCGCCGTCCACCACCCGCACCACGGAGTCCTCGCAGGGGACGTGGATCGGCCGGTCGTGGGTGAGCCAGCCGTCGACCAGCGGGGCGAGCCGCTCCAGCGCCTCCCGGTCCTCGGTGACGATCGGCTCGCCGGAGAGGTTGGCGCTGGTCATCACCAGCAGGTCCGGCCCGGGGGCGGCGAGCAGCAGGTGGTGCAGCGGCGTGTACGGGAGCATCACCCCGAGGTCGGGGCTGCCCGGAGCCACCGCCTCGGGCACCGGCAGGCCCGTGCGGCGGAGCAGGACGATCGGCCTCACCGGCCCGGTGAGCAGTTCCCGCTCGACCGGGTCGACGGGCAGCAGGCGTTCGACGGTGGCGAGGTCGCGGGCCATCACGGCGAAGGGCTTGTCGCCGCGCCGCTTGCGCCGGCGCAGCAGGGCGACGGCCGCGGTGTCGCGCGCGTCGCAGGCGAGGTGGTAGCCGCCGATGCCCTTGACGGCGAGGATCGCGCCCTCGGCGAGCAGCCGTCGGGCCTCCGTGAGGGCCTGTTCCCCGGCGAGTCCGGGGCGTCCGGGGCGTCCGGGGCGTCCGGGGCGTCCGGGGCGTCCGGGGCGTCCGGGCACGGTCAGCGCGAGTGCGGGCCCGCAGGCGTGGCAGGCGACGGGCTGGGCGTGGAAGCGGCGGTCGGCGGGGTCGGTGTACTCCCGGGCGCAGTCCGGGCACATCGGGAAGCCGGCCATGGTGGTGTTGGCCCGGTCGTACGGGAGGCCGGTGACGATGGTGTGCCGGGGGCCGCAGTTGGTGCAGCTGATGAAGGGGTGCCGGTGGCGGCGGTCGGCCGGGTCGGTGAGTTCGGCCAGGCAGTCGGCGCAGACGGCGGTGTCGGGCGGGATCAGGGTGGTGCGGGGGCCGTCGGGGCTGGACGGGACGATGCGGAAGCCGGTGGCGCCGGTGATGGCGAGCGGCGCGTGTTCCACCGAGTGCACCTGGGCGAGCGGCGGCGCGTCGCCGGCCACGCGCCGGCAGAAGGCGTCCAGGGCGTCCGGGCTGCCCTCGACCTCGGCCAGGACGCCCTCGCCGGTGTTGGTGACGGTGCCGGCCAGGCCGAGTTCACCGGCCAGCGTGTGGACGAACGGGCGGAAGCCGACCCCCTGCACCAGGCCGCGGACGGCGACCCGCCGCCGCTCGCGGTCGAGCCCGGGGTGACCGGCCGTCACGCGCGCTCCCCCACGGCGGAGCGGCCGTGGTGGTGCCCGTGGTCGTGCCCGTGGCCGTGATCCTGCCCGTCCCCGTCGTCGTGCGCGTGCCCGTGGTCGTGCGGCGCCGCCGACATCACCGGCCGGTGCGGCTCGGCCCCCTCCAGCACGGCCAGCGCCCGGTCCAGCAGCGCCCCGACGCCCTCGCCCGTCCGGGCGGAGGTGTTCAGCACCGTCACCCCGGGGTTGACCCGCTGGACGTTGGCCAGGAACGCCGCCTCGTCGAACTCGGCCGCCGCGGCGAGGTCCGTCTTGGTCACCAGCACCAGGTTGGCCAGCCCGAAGGCCGTCGGGTACTTGAGCGGCTTGTCCTCGCCCTCGGTCACCGAGGCCAGCACCACCCTCAGCGTCTCGCCGAGGTCGTAGGAGGCCGGGCAGACCAGGTTGCCGACGTTCTCCACGAACAGCAGCCGGCACTCGGCCGGCAGCCAGCCGTCCAGGTGCCCGGCGAGCATCCGCGCTTCCAGGTGGCAGAGCCCGTCGGTGAGCACCTGCTTCACCGGGGCGCCCGAGCGGGCCAGCCGGCGGGCGTCGTTCTCGGTGGCGAGGTCGGCGGTCAGCGCGGCGACCTCCACCCCGCGCCGCCGGGCCAGCCCCAGCTCGGCCTCCAGCAGCGCGGTCTTTCCGCTGCCGGGGCTGGACAGCAGGTTCACCGCGACCGTCCCCCGCGCCTCCAGCGCCTCCCGCAGCCGGCGGGCGCTGTCGTCGTTGCGGGCGAGGACCGCCTGACGGAGGTCGACCGTGCGGCACATCGGCATCAGCCTTTCTGTTCGGCCCGGACGTCCCGGACCTCGGCCCTGACGTCCCGGGCCTCGGCCCACTGGACGTCGAGGATCTGCAGTTCACGGCCGGACAGCAGCTCGACGCCGCCACCGCCGGAGCAGCTCGGGCAGCCGAGGTCCGGCGGCATGCCGACCGCCCACTCAACCGCGCAGGGGGTGCAGCGGGCTCGGGCCGCGACGGATTCGGTGTCCAGCACGGCGCCCGCCACCAGCGTTCCGGTGCAGGCGAGTTCGAAGCAGAAGTCGAGGGCCTCGGGCACCACGCCGGCCAGCTCCCCGACCCTCAGACGCACCCGCGCCACCCCGGGGGCCCCGTGTTCGCGCGCGGCCGTGTCCACCTGCTCGACGACGGCTTCGGCGATCGACATCTCGTGCATGGGTCCCTTCCCGGAGCGGGCGGCAACGCGCCCCATTACAGGGCGCGGTGGCGGCGTCGGCCCGCAGCCGCGCCGCCACCGCACGCGGGGCTGCGCCGTTCGCAGCAATCCGCTCCCCATCTCGGATCACATCCGGTCGCATCGGCTCACACGGCTCACATCCGGGAGATGTGCAGGTACCGCTTGATGTCCGGCAGGCTCTGCCAGACCAGTGCGCCGATGCCCGCCAGCAGGACGACGCAGAACAGTTTCCTCAGCATGGTGTTGCCTCCTTCTCCGGCTGCGCGGCCTCGTCCACGACCCGCAGGACCACTCGGACCGCCTCCTCCACGGCGGCGGCGACGGGCTCGCTCAGCCCGATGCCCTCCTCCAGCGACGCCGGCTCGCAGCCGACCACCAGCACCCGTTCCGGCGGCTCGCCGCCGGTGCCGGCGGCGAGCGTGGCCAGCAGCGCCAGTACGGCGTCCGGCCCCATCCGGTGCCCGTCCAGGACCGGCACCTCCAGGGGCTCTCCGGTGTCCGCCTCGATCAGGTAGACGGTGCCGGGCGCCCCGCCCCGGCAGGTGGCGTCCACCAGGACGGCGGTGCGGTGGCCGTCGAGCAGCCGGTAGGCGAGGTCCACGCCGCGCACGCCGACGTCGGCCAGCTCAACGCCGGCCGGCAGCGGGTGGGCGGACAGCCGCCGGACGGTCTCGACCCCGAAGCCGTCGTCGCCGAGGAAGATGTTGCCCACCCCGGCGACCAGCACCGTCGAGCCCGTCGTCACGATCCCTCCAGCGGTGTGACCTCGTCGGGCTGGAAGTAGCGGAACCGCCCCTGGGCCCGCCACAGGTCGGCGCCCGGATCGTCCTCCACGGTGACGGCCAGGTGCACCGAGCCGTCGAGGTCGTGCAGCACGGCCTCCACGACGCCGGTCCGCCCGTCCAGGAAGAGGTCCTGGGCGTCGGTGCGCCGCCGGCCGGGCCGCAGCAGGACCCGGCTGCCGGCGCCGACCTCGTGGCCGTCCACCAGCACCCGGTCCCGCTCGGGGTCGACCGCCGGGTCGTCGCCCGGGTCCCACCAGGGCTGTTCGCCGCCGTCGACGGCGCCGCCGCCGGTGACCTCGCGCAGCCCGCGGATGGCCCCGTGCAGCCGCTCCAGCACCTCGGGGGGCATGGACTCGGCCAGGTCGATCACCGCGCCGGCCCGCTCGTCGGTGCCGCGGGCCTCCCGCTTCTCCTCCTCGGTCAGGGCGGCCGTCCGCAGCGCCAGGATCTCGTCGATCTCGGTGGCGTCGTACAGCGTGCCGAGGCTCTCCGGGGCGATCCGCGGGTGGTCCTCCAGGATGATCGGCGAGGACAGCACCACCGAGCGGTCGCCGTCCGGCCCGGCCAGCACCGGCCAGGTGCGCTCGTTGCGGCACCGCTCGACGGCCGGGCGGGCCCACTCGGGCGGGTCGGTGACGGACAGGAAGCGTCCGTGCTCCAGCCCGAGCAGCAGGTGGGCGGAGACCAGCGAGTGCGGCAGGGCCTGGTCGCGGGTGGCCCCCCGCGGCGGCCTCCAGGGGGAGGTGTTCTCCACCTCCACGGTCAGCCGCTGCGCCCGGTACGGGCCGGGCAGTTCTTCGGCCCGCAGCCAGACCAGGCCGTCGACCTGTTCGCGCCGTCGCACCACCCGGCCGACGACGGCGCCGTCCTCGTGCACCAGACCGGTTTCGCCGACGCCCGGCAGCCGGAACGGCCGCTGCACCCCTTCGCCGTCCACCTCCTCGACCGGGACCAGGAGTTCGACCCTTTCCTCGACGCCCTCGTCCCACTCGACGAGGTCCCGGTCGGCCAGCTCCAGGCGCTCCACCGACTCGAAGCCGGCGGCGGTGGCCCGTTCGACGGTGCGCCGCTGGACCCGCAGGAAGCGCAGCTCGACCGCCAGCAGGTCCCCGCCGCGCGCCTCCATCAGGCACTCGGTGCGCTGGTGGGAGTGCTCGCCGCCGACCGCGGTGTACTCGGGCGGCACCAGGACGCCGAACTGCCAGCGCAGCCGGTTCTTGGCCGCCGAGGCGCGGTACGGGTAGAGCACGTAGCCCTCCAGCAGCACCGCGTCGGCGACCTGCCGGGCGGCCGCGAAGCCGCGCTCGATCCGCTCCGGGAAGCCGCTCACCGGACCGTCTCCCCGATCGCGGCCGCCGCGAGCAGCTCGCGCACCGTCGCCTCCCAGGAGGGCAGGGCCCGCCGGGAACGGTAGGCCAGCAGCTCGTCCATGACGTCCTCCGGCAGCCGCAGCCAGCCGCTGCCGGGGAAGTGCCGGTCGATCGCCTCCTGCCAGACCCGCACCGGCATCCGTACCCGGGCCTCCCGGTCCCAGGGCACCGGGCTGACCTGGAAGCCCCCGGGGCCGGAGAAGGCGGTGCCGGAGAAGAGCAGCAGCAGCGGCACCTCGCCGCCCTCCAGCGCCCGGAAGTAGCGGGCCGAGGCGACCTCCTGGTCGTAGGTGCAGGGCACCGAGAGGTCGATCTCCGTGCCGCCGGTGAAGCCGGGCACCAGCAGCGGCACGGTGGCGAACTGGACCGGGTTGAGCGTGGTGGCCCAGCGCTGCCGCTCGCCGAACAGGTCGGTCAGCCGCTCGCCCTCGGCGTCGCCGTACGGTCGGCGGCCCGGTTCGATCCGCAGCTGGCACTGGAGGGCGAGGGCGTGCACCCGGGTGTCGGCCGGGGCCGTGATGCGCAGCCGGAACACCAGGGTCGGCCCGGCCGCGTACGGGTCGGACCGCACGCCGGTGCAGGCGAAGGCGAGGGCCGTCACGCCGTCACCTCCGCGGGCAGCGGGCGGGCCCGGTCGGCCAGCCGCGCGAAGAACGCGTCGAGTTCGGCCCGTGCCTCGGCGCCGCCGTCGAAGCCGTGCCAGCACCGCCGCAACCGGCCGACCAGCTCGTAGCAGACGTCGATCGGCACCAGGAAGCACGTCACGCGTTCCTCGGTGCGGCGCAGCAGCAGCGCCTCCACGTCCGGTTCCAGGGCGTCGGCCAGCCGGCTGCCGCCGAGGGCGCGCTGCCAGGTCGCCTCGTCCAGCTCGCTCTCGGTGGCGCCGGCCGGGCCGGGGTAGAAGGCGAGCAGCTGGTCCATCACCGTGTTGCGGAACAGGAAGGCGGTGCCGACCGGGATGCCCAGCACCGACCAGGCCTGCTGGTCCAACTCGCGGGCCGGGTCGGCGAGGTAGCGGTCCGGCACGGTGCGGTAGCGGCCACCGGCCGCGCCCGGCTGCTGGAACAGCAGGCTGCAGGCGGTGCAGGCGCAGGCCAGGGCGCGCTCCTCGACGTCCACCAGGTGGCGGTGGCCGGCGGGCAGGTCCCGGCCGCAGAACGCGCACTGCTCGGGGCGCGGCGGTGCCGGTTCGCGCAGCCGGTGCAGCAGGGCGGTCCCGTCGCGGGAGATCCGGCGGGTGTTCATCGGGCCTCCGCGGGCTGCGGCGGCCGGGTGCCGATCTGGAGCAGTTGCGGGGCGCGCTCCAGTTCCACGGCGGTCACCTCGGGCGCGTGGCAGGCGAGGACGGCCTCCACCTCCTGTTCGCCGCAGCCGCAGCCGGTGGCCGTGCGGCGCAGCCGCAGGACGCCGGTGGCCGGGTCGAAGCCGGCCACCTCGACCCGCTCGGACAGGGCGGCCAGTGCCCGGTCGATCCGGGCGGGGAGGTCCTCGGGGTGCAGGTCGTGCAGGAGCAGCACCCCGGCGACGGCCGGGTCGTCCAGCATCCGGTCCAGTGCGGGCGGGGGCAGCGCCGGGACCATCCTGGCCAGGCCCTGGCCGTAGAACTCCATGAGTTCCCGGACCAGTTGCTCGCCCGCCTGCTCGGCGCCGCTGCCGGCCAGGGCGTCCAGGGCCTCGTGGATCCGCTGCCCGGTCCGCTCGGCCGTCATGCGGTGAGCCCGCTCAGGCCGGTGGGCACGTGCATGGTCTGCACGGTGCGCCCGCCGCCGACGTACATGTGCACGCCGCAGGGCAGACAGGGGTCGAAGCTGCGCACCGCGCGCATGATGTCGATGCCCTTGAAGGTGTCCGGGGGGTTCTCCTCGAAGATCGGGGTGTTCTGCACCGCGTCCTCGTACGGGCCGGGCGTGCCGTAGCTGTCCCGGACGCTGGCGTTCCACGGGGTGGGCGGGTACGGGTGGTAGTTGGCGATCTTGCCGTCGCGGATCACCATGTGGTGCGAGAGCACGCCGCGCACGGCCTCGGTGAAGCCGCAGCCGATCGACTCGTCCGGCACCTCGAAGCGCTCCCAGGTCTGGCTGCGCCCGGCGCGGACCTCGTCGAGCGCCTTCTCGGCGAAGTGCAGGGCGGCGGCGGCCGCGTACGCCTGGAAGTAGGTGCGGGCGCGGTTGCGCTCGATGGCGTTGCTCCACTGCGGGATCTTCCACTCGAAGGTGACCTCGGGCTTGGTCATCGAGCGGGGCAGGTTGATCTGCACGCTGTGGCCGGTGGCCTTGATGTAGCCGATGTCGACCAGCCCGGACAGGGCGGTGGACCACAGGCGGGCGATCGGGCCGCCGCCGGTGTCGAGGGCGAGGTGGTCCTTGCCGTCGAACCAGCGCGGGGACATCACCCAGCTGTACTTGTCGTCGAAGTTCCGCTTCTGCGGGGCGGGGATGGTGTGCTGGTTCCACGGGTGGCGGGGGTCGACGGGGTTGCCCAGCGGGTCGTGGGTGACGAACAGGTCCTTGCCCTGCCAGTCCTCGTAGTAGGAGCTGCCGAGCAGGATGCGGATGCCCAGGTTGATCTGCGTCAGGTCGTTGGTGACGAGCTTGCCGTCCACCACGACGCCGGGGGTGACGAACATCCGCCGGCCCCAGTCCGTCATGTTGCGGTAGGTGAAGTCGCAGTGGTCCGGGTCGTTGAGGCTGCCCCAGCAGCCGAGCAGGACCCGGCGCCGGCCGACCTCCTCGTAGCCGGGCAGGGCCTGGTAGAAGAAGTCGAAGAGGTCGTCGTGCAGCGGCACGACCTTCTTCATGAACTCGACGTAGCGCATCAGCCGGGTCAGGTAGTCGGTGAACAGCTGCACCGTGGCGACGGTGCCGACGCCGCCCGGGTAGAGCGTGGAGGGGTGCACGTGGCGGCCCTCCATCAGGCAGAACATCTCCCGGGTGTAGCGGCTGACCTGGAGCGCCTCCCGGTAGAACTCGCCCTCGATGGGGTTGAGCGAGCGCATGATGTCGGCGATCGTCCGGTAGCCGTGGTCGCCGGCGTGCGGGGCCTCGGTGCGCTCGGCCTGCTCCAGGACGCCGGGGTTGGTCTCGCGGACCATCTTCTCGCAGTAGTCGACCCCGACCAGGTTCTCCTGGAAGATGTTGTGGTCGAACATGTACTCGGCGGCCTCACCGAGGTTGATGATCCACTCGCCCAGGTGCGGGGGCTTCACCCCGTACGCCATGTTCTGCGTGTAGACGGAACAGGTGGCGTGGTTGTCGCCGCAGATCCCGCAGATCCGGCTGGTGATGAAGTGGGCGTCGCGCGGGTCCTTGCCGCGCATGAAGACGCTGTAGCCGCGGAAGACCGAGGAGGTGCTGTAGCACTCCGCGACCCGCTTCTGCTTGAAGTCGATCTTCGTGTGGATGCCCAGGCTGCCCACGATGCGGGTGATCGGGTCCCAGGACATCTCGGTCAGGCCGCTGCCGTCGCCGGCCGCCCTGGTGGTCGGTGTTGCCATCGTTGCTGTCGTGTCCTTGTCTCTGGGAGCGGGCCCCGGCGAGCGGGCGGGGGGTCGTCGAGCGGGCGGGGGGTCGTCGAGCGGGCGTGGGCCGTCGGCGGCCGCACACCGGGCGGTGTGCGGCCCTGCGGCGGTCACCAGGGCGGGCGGTAGCCCGTGGTCAGGTGGCGGCCGGAGTGACGCCACTTCGGTTCCTTGTCCAGGGTGTTCAGCGTGATCGCGCGCAGCCGGCGGATCAGCGCGCCGTACGCGCTGCTGGCGTTGGTGGAGACCCGTGAGCCGGGCGGCGGGTCCATGAAGGGCATGAACTTGTCCGGGAAGCCCGGCATGGTGCAGGCGATGCAGATGCCGCCCACGTTCGGGCAGCCGCCGATGCCGTTGGTCCAGCCGCGCTTGGCGACGTTGCACTTCACGACCGGGCCCCAGCAGCCGAGCCGCACCAGGCACTCGGGCGTGCCGTAGTCGGTGGCGAACTGCCCCTGCTCGTAGTAGCCGCCGCGGTCGCAGCCCTCGTGCACGGTGGCTCCGAACAGCCAGGCGGGCCGCAGCTTGTCGTCCAGCGGGATCATCGGCGCGGAGCCGGCCAGCTGGTACAGCAGGTAGGTGAGCGTCTCGGCGAAGTTGTCGGGCTGGATCGGGCAGCCCGGCACGCAGACGATGGGCAGTCCGGCCTTGGACTTCCAGTCCCAGCCGAGGTAGTCCGGCACGCCCATGGCGCCGGTCGGGTTGCCGGCCATCGCGTGGATGCCGCCGTACGTGGCGCAGGTGCCGATCGCCACCACGGCGGTCGCCTTCGGGGCGAGCCGGTCCAGCCACTCGCTGGTGGTGATGGGCTGACCGGTGGCGGGGTCGTCGCCGAAGCCGCACCAGTAGCCCTCCTTCTTGATCTTCTCGTTGGGGATGGACCCCTCGACGACCAGCACGAACGGCTCGATCTCGCCGCGGTCGGCCTTGAAGAACCACTCGACGAAGTTGTCCGCGCCCTGGACCGGGCCGCACTCGAAGTCGATCAGCGGCCAGTGCACCGCGACCTTGGGCAGGCCGGGCAGTGCGCCGGTGACGATCTCCTCGATGCTGGGCTGCATCGCGGCGGTCAGCGAGACGGAGTCGCCGTCGCAGCTGAGGCCCGCGTTGATCCAGAGAATGTGCACCACGTCGGTGTCGGTGGTTGCAGCTGTTGCAGTCGTTGCAGCTGTTGCAGCACCCATGAGGATGCCTCCTCGGGGATGGGAGCCTGAGGGAATGGCTCGAAGCCAGTCATAGCAACGGTCCGGGCCGGGCGCCGGTCCGCGCGGCGCGCGCCGGGGCCCGGGGAGGCAAGCCGGGCGGGGCCGTTCGGGTCACGGTCGCGCGGCGGGCCCCGTCGGCACCGGGCGCTTGTGGACGAACGCGGAACGCAGCGCGTGATACGGCGATTCGGGTGTGAAGAACTGCCGGTGCATGACCGCGAGCTCCTCCTCCCGGTAGGCGTCGAGCGGTTTCGTCCGCTCGTCGGCCTCGCGCGCGGCCTTCTTCGCCGCGATCCGCTGGTGGGCGGTGGGCGAGGCGGCGAGCAGCCCGGCCAGGTGGGCCGTGGACGGCCCGAACTCCTCCGGCCCGCAGGCGAGCACCCGGTCGACCAGGCCGATCCGCTCGGCGGTGGCCGCGGAGACGGGCAGCGCCTGGCGGGTCAGCCGCTCGGCCGCCGCCGCGCCGAGGCGGCGCGGGAGGCTGTACGTCCAGTACTCCGACCCGTACAGCCCCATCAGCCGGTAGTGCGGGTTGAGGACGGAGCCGCCGCGGCACCACACCTCGTCCGCCGCCAGCGCCAGCATCACCCCGCCGGCCGCCGCGTTGCCCCCGACGGCGGCGACCACCAGCCGGTCGGTGGTGGTGAGCACCGCGTCGACCAGTTCGTCCATCGCGGTGATGTTGTCCCAGGACTCGACGGCCGGGTCCGCCGCGGCCTCGATCACGTTGAGGTGGATGCCGTTGGAGAAGAAGTCCCGGCCGCCGCCGAGCACCAGCACCGAGGTCGGGCGGGCGACGGCGAAGCGGTAGGCCGCCAGCAGGCGCCGGCAGTGGCCGGTGGACATCGCGCCGCCCGGGAAGGAGAAGCGCAGGAAGCCCACCGGGCCGTCCTCCTGGTAGCGGAGGTCCGACCAGACGGGGCCGTCCTGCTCGCCCGGCATCAGGGGCGCCGCCAGCTCGGGCAGGGCGGGGAGCAGGCCGCCGAGCGCCGTCACGGCGGGGAGCTTGACGCCCGCGGGGCCGCCGGGGGTGCGGCGGCGCAGTTCGGGGATCCACACGGCGCCGTCCGTGGTGGCCCGGCACAGGGCCCCGGCCCGGGTGGCGAGCAGGTCGCCCGGGCAGCCGCGCAGCACCGGTTCGCGGTGCCCGCCGTGCAGGTACCAGGTGCCGCCGCACAGTTCGTCGAGCACCCCGGGCCGGGAGTCCGCGGCGCGGAGCCTGCGCAGCACCGTCTCGGTGCTGTCGGCCGCCCAGTCGATCCGGCGCTCCTCCTGGCGCAGGACGGGCCGGGTGCGCACGGTGCCGCTCCAGCCGGGGCCGGACTGCGGCTGCGGCGCGTACGTGCCCGAGGCGACGCGCTCCACGGCGAGCAGCGCGGCCGCCACCGCCGCGTCGGCGACCTCGTTGCGGTAGAGGTCGCTCTTGCCGTACTCCGGCAGCCGGCAGGGCGCCGAGGCCCAGACCGGCCCGGCGTCCATCTCCGCCTCGGCCTGGAGCACGGTGACGGCCCATTCGGTGCGGCCGTCCTGGATCGCCCGGTCGAGGGAGGAGGGGCCGCGGTCGCCGGGCGGGCCGGGGTGGACGATCAGGCATGTGAGCTGCGACCAGAGCTCCCGCGGGATCGCGGTGCGCAGCATCGGGGCGAGCACCAGGTCGGGCTTGAGCCGGCGCACCGCGTCGAGCAACTCCTCGTCTTCACCGGCCAGTTGGAGGTCCACGATGTGGCGCCGGTCGCGCAGTTCGGCGTGCAGCCGCTGGCTGAGGCTGTTGAACGCGCTGGCGAGGAGAAGAATCCGCATGTCCGCCTCCGACGGGGGGTGCTCCGGGAACCCGGTGATCATCGCTTCCGCCCTCGCGGGCCCCCGCCGCGTCCGGCATGTCGCGCCGCGCGTTCACCCGAGCGGCCGGAGCCGGGCGACGGTGCCGAGCGGGTAGCATGTAAGCTATGAATTCAGCGAGTGACCCTTACGAGCTTCGTCCCGGCGTGCCCACCGTCGAGGTCTTCCGCCGCCTGCGCACCGACGCCGGCCTCTCCGACAAGGCCCCCGAGGCGGTCGCGCTCGCCCTCCCCAACACCTGGTACGGCGTGGTCCTCCACCACGAGGGCGAGCCCGTCGGGATGGGGCGGATCATCGGCGACGGCGGCACCGCGTTCCAGATCACCGACATCTGCGTCCACCCCGCGCACCAGGGCCACGGCCTCGGCAAGCGCATCATGGCAGCCCTCACCGAAGAACTGGAGCGCCGGGCCCCCGCCACCGCGTACGTCTCGCTGATCGCGGACGGGCCCGCGCGCTTCCTCTACGAGAAGTTCGGCTTCGCGGACACCGCCACCCACGACTCGATCGGCATGTACCGGCTGATGGGCGACCGCTGACGGCCCCTCGGCCGGTTCGACGGCCCGAGCCCGGCGGCCGACGGGGCGGTCCCCCGGTCGGCCGCCGGGCGGGGGGTCACAGCGGCAGGACCTGCCAGTCGCCGAAGGCGGTGGCCGTCGCGCCGGTGCGGAAGCGGACGCGGCCGTCCGTACCGATGGCGAACACGTGGAGCACCCCGCCGCCGTCGACGATCGCGGTCGGGAAGTCGAGGACGGTGCCGCCGAGGTCCTGCCAGGTGTCGTAGCCGGAGTTCGGGGCGGTCTGCGCAGTGGTGCTCACCCCGCCGCCGCCGTTGCGCTCGAACAGCACGACCCGTCCGCCGAGGGTGGCCGCGGCCGGCTCGCCCACTCCCCCGTGCCCGCCGAGGGGGGCCGGTGTCCGGCTCCACGAACCGCCGCCGGGCCGGGTCTGGTAGCTGACCAGCATCGCGCCGGTGCCCGCCTCCCGGTAGGCGAGTTCGATGCGGCCGTCCTGGTCGAGCGCGGCCTTGGGCGGGCTCGCCGGCCGGGCGTCCGGGATCGGGGCCGGGCCGTTGAAGATTCCGTTCGGGGCGCTCTGCCACCAGCCGAGGATGCCGGTGCGGGTGGCGGCGAACACCTCGATCGCCCCGGCGCCGTTGCGGATCGCGGTGACCGGGTCCTGGAGGTCGGTGCCGCCCAGGTCCGCCCAGTCGCGCGTCCACACGCCGCCCGGGGTGGTCTGCCAGATGCTGCTGAGGCCGCCGCCGCCGTTCTTGACGAAGATCTCCAGCCGCCCGTCCTGGGAGTTGGCGACCACGGGCACGCCGACCTGGGCCTCGTTGCCGAGCCCGGCGTTGGGGTTGCCGTGGTCGGCCCAGGAGTTCCACCACCAGCCGTTGGGCGTGCCCTGCGGCAGGGAGACGATGTGGTGGTCGGTGAGGCGGCGGGCGAAGACCTCCAGCCGGCCGTCGGCGTTGGTGCCGACCGCGGTGCCCGGCGCCAGCCGCCCGCCCGGGTCGGCCATCCGCACCGGACCGCCCCAGCTGCCGTCCGCCTGGCGCCAGTACGTGACGAGGGCGCCGGCCCGGACGAGGAAGACCTGCGGCCGGCCGTCCTGGTTCAGTCCGGCCCAGGAGGTGCCCCGCGACCAGCGGTAGTACATCCGGGAGAACCAGTCGGTGGAGTAGTTCGGCGAGTGGTCGTGGCTCGCGTACTCGGAGACGAACACGCCCTTGGCGCCGGTCGTCGCCGGGTCGAGGTTCACCGGGGAGTCGCTGATGTTGTAGTCCCGGTAGTTCACCTGGATCAGCGAGCCGCCGTACAGCCGGGCCGCCTCGCCGGCGAACTTCGCGGCGGTGACGTGGTCCGCGTGGTCGCCCGAGTAGCGGCTGTCCGGCAGTTCGTCCTGGGCCCGGAGCACCGTCGGCCGGTACGTCACCATCACCTGCCGCAGCACCTCGACGACGTCCGCGGCCGTGTAGGTCGACGGCCCGGACAGCTTGCTGCCGACCGGGACGACCGTGGTGTCGGTGCCACCGGCCAGGACGCCGGCGAGCCCGCCGTCGTGCAGGTTGAGGAAGATCAGGTGCACCGGCCGGCCCTTGAGGACGTACCGTTCGACCTGCTTGCCCGCGACCGTCCACGCCTCGGCCGTCCAGTGCCCGACCTCGTCGGTCGTCGGGTCGGTGTCGCCGACCCCGGTCATCCGGGAGTAGGCGTTGACGGCGCCCATCTGCCGGTTCCAGGTGCGCAGCGGATCGCCGTCGGCGTCCCAGCAGGCCGTGGCGCACGGGTCGCCGGTGATGTTTCCCGCGGTGACGAACACCGTGACGGACGGCGTGCCGTTGGCGAGCGCGTTGGACAGGTCCGGGTTCATGAACAGGATGTCGTCGTCCTCGTGCGCGACGACCTGCAGGAACAGCGGCCCGTCGCCGGCGGCCGCCGGCATGCCCGCGGCCGTGCCCGTGCCCTCGGCCGCGACCGCGCGGGTCGCGCTCCCCCTGGCCAGGACGGGTGCGGCGAGGGCGGTGAGCGCGACGGAGGTGAGTAGTTGCCGTCGTCCGATTGCCATGCGGTTCCCCCCACTTCGAGATCGGCATGTGATCACGCCACGAGGAGGCTAACCCATGATCGGACGGCCGGTTCCATCAACCGCATTCCGCGCATTTGCCGCAGGGGAAAGGTGATTGACGGACCGTCAGGCCGACTCGCAGGACGGGTCGCCGAGCAGGTCGGCGACCAGGCGGCGGGCGTAGTCGGGGCCGAGGCCGGCGGGGCGGAAGAGGATCCGGTACATCAGGGGGGCGACGAGGCGGTCCATGGCGGCCTCGACCCCGGGGGCGTCCTCGCCGCGCGCACGGGCGCGGGCGAGGACCAGGGCGAGCTGCTCGGCGGCGAAGGCCGAGCACTGGCCGGCGTTGCCGCCGTCCGGGTCACCGAGGAGGGCGTCGCGGACGTAGGCGCGGCCGGAGGCGGAGGCCATCTCGTCGAGGAACTGCTCGGCCCAGGCGGTGAGGTCGGCGCACAGGCCGCCGCGGTCCGCCGGCTCGGTGTCGGGGCGCAGCCGCTCCACCGCGACGTCGGACAGCAGCTCGGCCAGGTCGCCCCAGCGGCGGTACACCGTGGACGGGGTGACACCGGCCCGCTGGGCGACCATCGGCACGGTGAGCGCCTCGCGGCCCACCTCCGCGAGCAGCTCGCGCACCGCGGTGTGCACCGCCTCCTGGACCCGGGCGCTGCGCCCGCCCGGGCGGACCATCTGCCGAGGACTCATACCGCCATCCTAGAGCGGCGCCTTCGCGTCGAGGCGGGCCCGGGCGGGCCGGGACCCCGGGCGCGGGCCCGGCACGCCCGCGGCCGGGCTCAGACCACCGGCGCCAGCGCCCGCGCGGGCTGCGTCCGCTCGAAGGCGTGGCCGACCCGCAGCAGCGTCCGTTCGCCGAGCGGCCGCCCGAGCAGCTGCAGGCCGATCGGCAGGCCCGCCGCGTCGTGGCCGGCCGGGACGGACAGCGCGGGCACGCCGGTGACGTTGGCCGGGGCGGAGAGCCGGACGTAGGCGTCCGAGACGCTCTCGGTGGTGCCGTCCGGCCAGCCGACCGCCTCCTGGCCGACCCGCACCGCCGTGGTCGGCACGGTCGGGGCGGCGATCACGTCGACCTCCGCCAGGACCCGCGCCCACGCGTCCCGGATCAGCGTCCGGGCGCGCTGGGCGCGCAGGTAGTCGCCCGCGCCGATCAGTGAGCCGGCCTCCAGCAGGACCCGGACGTCGGCCCGGTACAGCTCGGGGACGGTGCGCAGCGTGCGCGCGTGGTAGGCGGCGGCCTCGGGCGCGGTCAGGCCCCACAGGGTGGGCACCAGGTAGCGGGCCATCGGGATCTCCACCTCGACGGGCCGGGCGCCGAGCGCCTCCAGCTGCTCGACGGCACGGTGGACGGCGGCGGCGACCTCCTCGTCGACGTGGTCGACGTAGTAGGCGTTCGGCACGCCGACCCGCACGCCGGTCAGGTCCGGCTCCCGCTCGGGCCGGTAGTCGACGGCGGGGGCGGCCAGCGAGGCGGGGTCGCGCGGGTCGTGCCCGGCGAGGGCGGCCAGGACCAGGGCCGCGTCCTCGACGGTGCGGGTGATCGGGCCCACGTGGTCGAGCGACCAGGACAGCGAGGTGACGCCGTGGCGGGGCACCAGCCCATAGGTGGGCTTGAGGCCGACCACCCCGTTCAGCGCGGCGGGCACCCGGATCGAGCCGCCGGTGTCGGTGCCGAGGGCGAAGGTCGCCGCCCCGGCGGCCACCGCGGCGGCGGATCCGCCGCTGGATCCTCCGGCGACCCGGTCGCGGTCCCAGGCGTTGCATGTCTGCGGGGTGGTCAGGCCGTAGGCGAACTCGTGGGTGTGGGTCTTGCCTGCCAGGACCGCGCCGGCGGCCCGCAGCCGGGCGGCGACCGCGCTGTCGGCGGTCGCGCGGTGGCCGTCCCGGACCCGGGAGCCGGCACCGGTGGGCATGCCGGCGACGTCGATCAGGTCCTTGAGTCCGACCGGGATGCCGTGCAGCGGCCCCCGGTACCGGCCCTGGGCGATCTCCCGCTCGGCCCGGCGCGCCGCGTCGCGGGCCTGTTCGGCGGCGACGGTGGCGTAGGCGCCGAGGTGCGGCTCCACCCGGTCGATGCGGCCGAGGACGGAGTCGACCAGTTCCACGGGGGACAGCCGCCGCTCCCGGATCCGTGTCGCGGCGGCGGCGAGGCTCAGTTCATACGGCTGCATCGGGCCGCTCCCCCGCGTCGAGGTGCTCCGCTTCCGCGCGGTAGGCGGCGCCGGGCGGGGTGTCCCCGAAGTCCAGTTCCCGCAGGACGGCGACGACGGACTGGATGTGTTCGGCGGTGGCCGCCACCGCGGCGTGGCGCTCGGGCGGCAGGTCGAGTCCGGCCCGGGCGGCCCGGTGGGCGGCCTCGGACGGGGTGAGTTCGGGGGAGGACATGGGCGCGCTCCTGATCGTGGGCGGCGGGGCGGGTTCGCGCAGGCGAGGCACCCCACACCAAAAGCTAAGGGTTTGCGTTAACGCGACTGTAGGTTCTAGGGTCCCGCTAACGCAAACAAATGGCTTTTACAGCGAAGGAGCCCGCCCCGTGCCCAGTACCCCTACCCCCTCCTGGACGGTCGGCGACGTCACCGTCCACCGCATCGACGAAATCCCGCTGCCGCCCACGACCGGACGGTGGCTGCTGCCCGGCGCCACCCCCGGGACGGTGGCCGGCCAGGACTGGCTGCACCCCGACTTCGCCGACGCCGACGGCGCGCTGCGCCTGGACAGCCACAGCTTCGCCTTCGACCTGGACGGGCTGCGGGTACTCGTCGACACCGGCATCGGCAACGGCAAGCAGCGCGCCAACCCGGCCTGGCACGACCTGCGCACCGACTACCCGCGGCGCCTCGCCGCCGCCGGATTCCCGCCGGACTCCGTCGACCTGGTGGTCCTCACCCACCTGCACGCCGACCACGTCGGCTGGAACACCCGGAAGGTGGACGGCGCCTGGGTGCCCACCTTCCCCCGCGCGCGCTACCTCACCACCCGCGCCGAACGGGAGTTCTGGGCCGGGTACGCCATGGACGAGGCGCGCGCCCTGATGTTCCGGGACTCGGTGCTGCCGGTCGAGCGGGCCGGCCGGCTGGACCTCGTCGACGTCCCCGCCGAGGGCCTGGCGATCGCCCCGGGCCTGCGCCTGCTCCCCACCCCCGGCCACACCCCGGGGCACGTCGCCGTCGAACTGACCAGCCGGGGCCGCACGGCGGTGATCACCGGGGACTGCCTCCACCACCCGGTCCAGCTCGCCCACCCCGCCATCGGCGCCTGCGTCGACATCGACCCGCAGCGCTCCGAGGCCACCCGCCGCGCGCTGCTCGACTCCCTCGCCGGCACCGACACCCTGCTGCTCGGCACGCACTTCGCCCCGCCCACCGCCGGCCACGTCGTCGCCCACGGGGACGCCTACCGGCTGCGGCCCGTCCCCCCGGCCTGAGCCGGCGGAGCGCGACGGCCGAGGTGCGGCCCGACTCCACCGGCGAGCGGCCCAGGGGGCCTGCACCCGGTCCCGCCCGCAGCGGGTCGGGGGCCGGCGCGACCCCTCGGCGCCGACGGAGCGCGCCGGGTCCCCACCGGGCGGAACCGCCGGGCCGGCGCGCCGTCGGTTCGCTTCCGCTCCACCTCCCGCCCCTCAAGTCGGCCCGTGCGAGCGCCGGTCCGATCGTCTGATGAGCCGTACGCTCAAAGGCACCCGCTTCGTCGAACGGGGTCGGTGCCCGCCCTCCCGGGTGCGGGCGGGACGATGCGACGGCAGGAGGAGCTGAGGACGCTGGGAATGGTCAACGATCCTTTCGGACAAGGGTGGTCGCACCTCGCCGACCTCGCCGTCGCCCTGGTCCTGGCCAGCGCGATCGGCCTGGAACGGGAGATCAGACAGAAGGCCGCCGGACTGCGCACGTACACGGTCGTCGGCCTCGGAGCGGCACTCTTCACCCTGGTGAGCAAGTACGGCTTCAGCGACGTGGTCCAGGCCGGAGTGGTCTCACTGGACCCTTCCCGGATGGCCGCCCAGATCGTCTCCGGACTGGGCTTCATCGGCGCCGGCGTGATCTTCGTCCAGCGCGGCTCGATCCGGGGGCTGACCACGGCCGCCACCGTCTGGCTGACCGCCGCGATCGGCACGGCGGCCGCCGCCGGCCTGCCGCTGCTCGCCACCGCGGCCACTGCGGCCTACTTCTTCGTCGGCTATGTGCTGCGACCCCTCACCCACCGTCTGCCGCGACTCGGCGCCCGCCCGGTCAGCTGCCACGTCACCTACACCCGGGGCCACGGCCTGCTCCGCCTGCTGCTCGCCCGGATCACGGCCGAGGGGTACTCCGTCGCCGAGCTGGCGACCGTCGACCGGGCCGCGCCACCGGGCGAGGACGGCGGCGGCGGAGACGAGCGGGTCACGGAGGTGTCCATCAGCCTGCACGGCCGGGGGAACCCGTCCGTCCTCACCGCCGAACTGGCCCGGATCCCCGGCGTCCTGGCCTGCGCTATCAGCCACGCCGAGGACTGAGGCCGGCTCCGTCCGCCGGCTCCACCGGGGGCGTCCGGACGGCCAGCAGGGCGGTGTCGTCCGTCAGCCGGCCGCCGGTGTGCCGGAGGACCGCGGCGGCCACCTCGTCGACCAGGCGCCCGGGGTCGACCACTCCCGGGGCGTCGGCCAGCCGGTCCAGGTGGGCGCGCAGCGAGAAGAAGGCGCCCGTGCGGTCACGGGCCTCGGTCACCCCGTCCGAGACGATCAGGACCGTCTCGCCCGGGCCCAGGCGCAGCCGCCGCACCCGCGGCAGCCCGCCGGCCAGCTGGGCCAGCCCGATCGGGGCCCCGTCGCCCGGCGGCAGCTGCCGCACGCCCGCGAGGCCGAGGACGTGGGGGCTGTCGTGGCCGAAGTTCACCACCTCCACCTCCCCCGGCGCGTCGGAGGGGAACCAGAGGACCACCGCCGTGGCGAACCGCTCCTCCCGCTCCCCCAGTCGCTCCGCCAGCGCGTTCTGCCGGTACAGCCGCTCCTCCATCCAGCCCGCCACGGTGGCCAGGTCGCGCTCGTGGAAGGCGGCCTCCCGGAAGCAGCCCACCAGGGCCGCCGCCGCGGAGACGGCCGGCAGGCCCTTGCCCTGGACGTCGCCGAGGATGACCCGCGCCCCGAACGGGGTGGCCAGCACGTCGTAGAAGTCGCCGCCCACCCGGGCCTCGACGTCCGCGGCCAGGTAGCGCGCCGCCGAGTCCACGCCGCCCCACCCCGGGGGCACCGGGCGCAGCACCACCTGCCGGGTGGTCTCCGCCGCGCCCTGCAGATGGCGGACGTAGGCGGCGGCCCGGGCGCGGAAGACGCTGATCGGCACCGAGAAGACGGCCCCCGCGATCACCAGCAGGAAGTCCTCGATCCCCTGGGACTTGCCCCAGATGCTGTCCAGGGCGGGGTAGGCGGCGATCGCGAGGAGGGCGAACAGCCCGGTGGCCGCCGGCCCGCAGAGCCCGGCCGCCACCACGGGGACCATCACCAGCCAGCTCACGGACGCGAACGTCGCGGGCGTGGCCGCGTCCACGCCCACCACGAACGCGAAGACCGCCAGGGGCACCAGCCAGGAGCGGTGGCCGTACCGGATCAGGATCGGCATCCGCTGCCCCGGCTCCTCCACCGAACGTGCCCGCAAGCCGCCCTCCCCTTCTCGGGACCTCCCCCCGACCTTCGGGCACTCCGCGCGGCGCGCGGGCGCCGGGCGGGAGGTTGCGCCCAAGGTAAGGGGCCCGGTCCCGGCGCGGGCGGTGCCCCGGCCCCGCGGCTGCGGCGGTCGCACGTTCGGCCCAGTCCCGGCACCGCTCCCGGCCCTCCGGTCGGGCCCGGCACCGGCTCACGGCCGGCGGCTCACGGTGGGCGGGTCGCCCCGGGCGGGTAGCGGCGGGCGGGTCACCGGTCGCGGCTGCCGGGTGCGGCTTCGGCGTGCGGCTTTCCGGGTGAAGGGGCAGGGTGGTGCCGTACGGACCTGCCCGGACCAGTCGGCGCACCCGCGTGCCCTGGCCACCGGCCGAAGGAGGCGCCATGCGCACCCGGAAGATCCCCCGTCGGAGCCTGGCGCTGGCCGCGGCCCTCGCCGCCGTGCCGACCGCCCTGCTCACCGCCCCGTCCCAGGCGGCGACCGGCACCCCGACCGCGACCGGCGCCCCGCCGACCGGCTTCGTCGAGCTGCCCACCTCCTCGCTGCCGCACGACCACGCACAGCGGGTGATCACCGTCTCCTACCGCAACGACTCCTCGGCCGACCGCACGGTGGCCCCGCAGGTCCTCATCGAGTCCCCCGCCAACGGGCCCTTCCTCGATCCGGCGAGCATCCGGCTCGAAGTGCTCTCCTCCGACGGCCGCTGGCGCACCCTGCCGCTCGCCAGCCAGACCGGCACCCTGTACACCCGGCTCGCCTCGGCCAAGCTCGTCCTGCACGGCCACCACACCCTGACCGAGCGCTACCGGGTCACCGTCGTCGGGACGGCCCCGGCCCAGGGCACGGTCGAGCCCCGGGTGGCGCTCTACGGCTGACGCACGGGCAACGGGCCGCCGGGCACTGGGCACCGGTGGCCCGGGACCGCGGCCACCCGGTCACCGGGTCAGGGCAGCTGCACCGGAGTGGAGGTGCCGGCCAGGGCAGGCCGGTCAAGCGGCGCAGCCCGACGGCGGCCCGCGCGGCGGCGGTGGTTGGCGGCGAGCAGGTCGTGATGGCGGTGGACGAAGGCCCAGCAGCCGGTGGTGAACGGGCAGGCCCGGTCGCCGAGGCGTTCGGTGGGCCGGTAGCGGCACGGGGCGCAGTGGTCGCCCATCCGGTTGAGGTAGCTGCCGCCGGCCGTGGTGCACGTCGACCAGGAGGACGGCTTCGCGATCACCCTGCTCGCGGAGACCTTCGAGGACTTCGTCACCGGCCTGGTCGACGAGTCCGTCCATGACACCGCGGAACAGGACCTGCTCGCCGACCTGGCCACGGTGCGCGACGGCAGCTTCTCCCCGGTCCTGCAGCACGCCTTCCGCGCGGTCGCGGACGTCCTGCCCGACGCGGACCGGCGACTGCGCGCGCTCGCGGAGGCCGTCGTACACGACAAGGGCTTCTTCGCCCTGCACGCCGACCCGCGCTCCCTGCTGATGTACGACTACCTGTTCTGGCTCTTCACCAGCGCCAACCGGGTCGACCCCTTCGAACGGTACGTCAGAACCCCGCCGCAGCACGAGCGTTCCTATGCGCTCCCGGACTACGAGCTGATGATCGCCTTCGACCTCGTGTCCGAACCGTACGGCTTCCGCACCGGCGGCTACGCCCCCGGATTCCTCGAAGACTGGTGGAGCTCCCGCACCGCCTCGGGCCACCTCGTCGAGACCACCGCCGGCCACCGGCTGACCCCCGCCGCCGTCACCACCCTGCTCGCCGAACTCGCCACCTTGGCCTGATGACCGGGAAGCCTCCGGGACGACCTGGCGGCCTTCGCGTGATCCTGGACTCCGCCGGGCGGGCGAGGACGTGACGCGAGGGCCGCACCGCGGGATCGCGCCCTTCTCGTTCCCGGCGGCGTCGTACTCGGCCACGACCCACAGTGCGGACTCGGGAGCCGAACCTGCGGCGCTCCGGCCTCGGGGCCGGGCCGGACCCGGGCCGCTCGGTCACTGGTCATGGGGGTGGAAACTGCCCCTCGTGTCCTTGCGGGCCGACCCGGCCGGCGGGACGGTCCCGCCCTGGGCCGGCCGCGGGGGCCGGTGGATCCGGGGCCGGGGCCCGGTCGCCCGACGATCACCGACTCCGCCGCTGCCACGAACGACACCGGGGTGACGGGTCCAAACATGCGGAACAGCGGTGCCCCGATTCTGGCTCGTTTCCCGCACTCGGCGCCCCATGGCCCCAGGTAGTGCTTGTGGCGGGAGGGATGCGCACCTAGATTCACGACGTGTCGATCCAGTAGCTGAGAGTGGCGGCGGCGTCCCGCCGTGCACTCGGTGCCCGGCGGTCCGATCGTGGTGGACAACGCCCTCTTCCCCGGTCGGGTGGAGATCCCGCCGCCGGCGACGACCGACGGCGTCACCCCGGCCTGGAAGAAGCCCCGATCCGTTCCCCGTCCTCTCGACTCCCTCGTGGAAAGGCTCACGCATGACCGCCCTCACCGGACAGCACGAGAACGGCCGGCACGTGAACAGCCCGTCGGACCACGACTCGGACCCGCACGAGACCGACCTGCGCCGGATCCGCGCCCTGATCCTGGCGGCGGACGGGCCCGAGGAGCGGCTTGCGGCGGTGATCAGGTCGGCGGGCGCCGAGCAGACGGCCGCCGACCTGGTGGACGAACTGGTCAGCCGGGCCGACCTGAGCGAGCAACTCGCCGCCGCGGCGGTGGTGGTGGTGCAGTTCGAGCTCGCCTTCGACGGCCAGGTGCTCCGGCACCACCTGCTGGCCGGCCCCAAGGCCGAGCACCGCACCGGGCCGGCCGACGAGCCCAGCGCCACCGTCGAGCTGGACCTGCTCGACCTGGCCCGCGCCGTCTTCGGCGCCCGGCACACCGCAGGCCACCGCACGCCCGGGATCACCTGGCACGGCATCGAGGACCCGGCTCGGCTGATGACCGTGCTGGCGGCCTTCCCGGTCGTCCAGCAGCTGCTCCGCGGCTTGGTGGAACAGCCGCTCGACCTGGCCGAGTTGTCGCTGCGCCACGGTTCGGACAAGTGGGGGCTGCACTACTACACCGAGCACTACGCCCGGCACTTCGCCCCGCTGCGGGACCGGCCGCTCACCGTCCTGGAGCTGGGGATCGGCGGCTACGCCGACCCGGCGGCGGGCGGTGGCTCGCTGCGGATGTGGAAGCGCTTCTTCCGGCGGGGCCTCGTCTACGGGGTCGACGTCTACGACAAGACGGCGCTGCGCGAGCAGCGGATCCACACCGTCCGGGGCGACCAGGCGGACCCGGCCTTCCTCACCGCGCTGGCCGAGCGGATCGGGCCGATCGACATCGTCATCGACGACGGCAGCCACTACTGCCCGGACGTCATCGCCGCCTTCGGCGCGCTCTTCCCGCACGTGGTCCCGGGCGGGCTCTATGTGATCGAGGACCTGCAGACCTCCTACTGGCCGGGCTACGGCGGCAGTTCGGAGCGGCTCGGCGACCCGACCACCAGCATGGGCTTCCTCAAGCAGCTGCTCGACGGCCTCAACCACGAGGAGCACGAGCCGCCGACCGCGCACCGCCCGAGCGGGACCGACCGGACGCTGGCCGGCGCGCACTTCTACCACAACCTGGCGATCCTCGACAAAGGCCGCAACGAGGAGGGCACCGCCCCCGCCTGGATCCCGCGCCGGCAGCTGAGCGCCGAGGAGATCGCGGGCGGCCAGTGGGCCGCCGAGCCGCAGTCCGAGCCGCAGCCCGAGGCCGGCCCGGACCAGGACCCCAGCTGAGCCGCGCGGCCTGCCGCGCCCCTTCTCCCTTCCCGAATCGCGCTTCTTGCTTCCCTCTTCCCTCGTTCCTCTTCCCGATACCGACGGAGTAGCAGTGAGCCACATCCTGATGGTCAACATCCCGGCCCACGGCCATGTCTTCCCCACTCTGGCGGTCGTCGGTGAACTGGTACGCCGCGGGCACCGGGTCACCTACGCGGCCGTCGACGACTTCGCCCAGGCCCTGGCCGAGGTCGGCGCCGAACACCTGCGCTACGACTCCACCCAGCCGCTGGACAGCGTGGGCGGCCCCGAGAACGGGCGCACCCCGCTGATCTTCCTGGACGAGAACATCGCCATCCTGCGCGCGGTCCAGGAGTGGTTCGCCGACGCCAGGCCCGACGCGGTGGTCTACGACGCCGTGGCCTTCCAGGCCGGCCGGATACTGGCCCACACCTGGGGGCTCCCGGCCGTCCAGTCGACGCCGTTCTTCGCCTCCAACGACACCTACTCCTTCGTGCAGCAGATGATGGAGGCGGACGGCGCGGTCCCGCTCACCGAGGAGGTGGTGGTCGAATTAGGCGTCCGGATGGCCGAGTTGCTGGCCTCGCACGGCATCGACGAGCCGGCGCACGAGTTCCTGATGCGCACCGAGGGCCTCAACCTCGTCCACGTGCCGCGGTTCTTCCAGCCGCACGGCGAGAGCTTCGACGAGCGCTTCGCCTTCGTCGGGCCGTGCCTCACGGACCGCTCCTTCCTGGGGGAGTGGCAGCCCCCGGCGAGCGGCCTGCCGGTGGCGCTGGTCTCGATGGGGACCGTGCACAACAAGCATCCGGAGTTCTTCCGGCTGTGCGTGGACGCCTTCGCCGAGCTGCCCTGGCACGCCGTCATCTCGGTCGGCGGGGGGATGGACCCGGCCGACCTCGGTCCGCTGCCGGACAACGTCGAGGTCCACCGCTGGGTCTCGCACCTGGCGGTGCTCCGGCACGCCCGGCTGGTGATCACCCACGGCGGCATGGGCGGCGTGCTGGAGTCCCTGGACGCCGGCTGCCCGATACTCGGAGTGCCGTCCTGGCCGGACGTCGCGGCCAACACCGCGCGGGTGGCCGAGCTGGGCCTCGGCCGGGTACTGCTGCCGGCGGAGGCCGACGTGAGCCTGCTGCGGGCCGCGATCACCGAGGTGGCCGCCGACGCGGCCGTGCAGGAGCGGGGCACCGAGGCGCAGCGGCTCACCCGGGAAGCGGGCGGTGCCACCCGCGCCGCCGACGAGATCGAGGCCTACCTGAAGCGCACGACCTGATCCCACCACAGGGCCCGGCGTCCCCGACGAGAAGCGGAACGATCAACGGCCGCCAGGGGTCGCGGTGTCGCCACTATGGTGGGCCGATGTCATCGATCAAGCAATTCCAGGTCACCTTCGACTGTGCGGAACCCGAGCGCCTCGCCCGTTTCTGGTGCGAGGTGTTGGGGTACGTCGTGCCGCCGCCACCGGAGGGGTTCGCCACGTGGGAGGACTACAGGAGCGCGCAGCCGGCCGAGCGGCGGGACGCGTGGTTCGCCTGCGTCGATCCGTCGGGCGTGGGGCCGCGGTTGTACTTCCAGCGCGTTCCCGAGGGCAAGGCCGCCAAGAACCGGCTGCATCTCGACGTGCGGGTCGGTACCGGGCTGGTGGGTGAGGAGCGGCTGGCCGCGCTTGAGGCCGAATGCGCACGGCTGGTCCCGCTCGGCGCGGTACACGTGCGAACGCTGTACGACGGCAACGACGCGTGCATCCCGATGCAGGACATCGAGGGCAACGAGTTCTGCATCGACTGAGGAGAGGCCAAGGCGTGCCGCAGCCGCTCCATCGGGGCCTCCGGGCGCCGGGCGCTTGCGCTTCTCCCGGGCGGTCGGGAGGTCTTCCTCCAGGATCTCTCCGACCGTCAGCCCGGTGACCCGGAGCCCTGCTCGTGCCGGCCCTGCACGACCTCGTAGGTCCGGTAGAGCTCCAGGCCGTGCGGCTCGGTCCCGACGCCGCCGCCGAACAGGTACCCCGAACTCATGACTACTCCTGTGAATCAGTGTGACAGGAGGGGACGGCGGTGTGGCCCAGGCGTAGTGCAGCAGACATGGGCCCGACAGCACAATGCCGCAGAATCCGGCATTCGACCGGACGCTCGGGAACCCGTCTTGCGGCACGATATCTATACGGTATCCGGATCTGGGAAAATATCTGTCAGCATACCGGCGGAGTGCATTCCCCGACTTCGGAATCGACTTTTTCGACCCGCCCTCCGGCAGGGAACTCACGGGGGGAGATCAGGGAACAGTGCGCCCCGCCCTCTTCTAGGACTCAAGGAATTCCGGGAGAACGCGAGGTGGCCATGTCCCGACGCTCAACACGCCGAGGGAGTGCGCCCGGGAGACCAGAGCGGGCCGGTTGGCGGCCTGGAAATGGCGCATCATCAGCCCGATGCGGTACTCGATGCCCTGCGGGCTCAGATAGAGCGATGCCGCCAGCCGGGCGGTCGAGATGCCGACCGCGACGCCTTCCAGGATGCGGACGTCCACGGCGGTCAGCCGCCGGACGCCCGCACCGCGGGCAGGGCCCCCGTCCCCCGGACGGGCGGCGGACTCGGACCGCGGCGGCCGCTGCGCGGGCTTGATCTCCTCAGAGGTCGCTGACGGTGTCACTTCTCGGTCCCCCCTTCCCTGTCGTCCGTGCTCTCAGGTGCGCAGCGTGCCGGCGAGGTGGTCGCGGAGCATGCCGGTCACCTCGTTCGCCCGGCTGCTGAGGTAGAAGTGCCCGCCGGGGAAGACCTTGAGGTCGAAGGCACCCATCGTGCGGTCGCGCCAGTGCCCGGCCTCGGGGACCGGCGTCCAGGGGTCCTGGTCCCCCACCAGGGCGGTGACCGGGCAGGTGACCGCGGCGTCACGGTCGGCCCGGTAGGCCCCCAGGGCCTGGTAGTCGCCGCGCAGCGCGGGCAGCACCATCCGCAGCAGTTCCTCGTCCTCCAGGAGCCGAGCGTCGGTGCCGCCCATGGCCTTGGCCTCGGCCACGATGCCCTCGTCGTCGAGTGGGTGGGAGTGCTCGGGCCGGTCCGCGGACGGCCCCTTGCGGCCGGAGACGAAGAGGTGGTCGATCCGGCCGCCCGCGCGCTCGATCCGCCGGGCCACCTCGAAAGCGACGAGCGCGCCCATGCTGTGCCCGAAGAGAGTCAGGGGGAGGTCGTCCCAGCGGCGCAGCGCTTCGGACACTTCGTCGGCCATGCGGTGCAGGTCCTGACCCCCGGCTTCCTTCCGGCGGTCCTGCCTGCCGGGGTACTGCACGGCCAGGAGGTCGACCGGGCCGCACAGTGCGGCGGATACCGGGAGGTAGAAACTCGCCGAGCCGCCGGCGTGCGGAAAGCAGACCAGTCGGCGCGTGGCCATGGGCGAGGGATGGAAGCGACGGCACCACAGGTCGCTGTCCAAAGAGAGGGAGGTCATAGCGGCCTTTCATTCCCTTCGAAATCCGCGCAGTGCCGACGGGCGGGGTGTGGTGATCACGTGGGACAGCATCCGCACCGGCAGGCTGCCTGGTGCGCGCTAATACGGGGAGCCCCGATCGACGGCGACCGGCGAGCGAGTCACGGACACCGCATATGACAGCCTGCCATACCCCTCGGAATGTCAGCAAGTACGCATCGGATCGTGCCCGGCCGCTCATGTCCGGGTTCAATTCCGGCCATCTCTTCGTGAATGCTGAGAGCGTTGCGGTGCGGGGCAATCCTGTGGGATTTACCTGGCTCCGACTCGGCAGCAACGGTCCGGCCGGACCGCGCACCGCGGATCCGACCGAGGAGGTGAGGGCACCTCATCGCAAGGCTGCACGCCGTCAGTGACGTCCGCGGCATCGACGCGGAGCCGGAGGGCCGCTGCCGGAGGGGGTGTGCCGGGCCGCGCCGGCGGTGCCGGGGCACCCCCCGGTCGACGGCGGTGCGGCAGCGATCGGTTTCACCGGCCGGTGGGCCGTGCTGGGCGGGCCTGGTCCCGACCGCCGTGATGGTGCCGCGCAGCGTAAACCCGACATGAGCGCAAGACCTGCACTCTAGGAATACATCTAGATACGACAGGACCGCGTTGACCCGTACACGGCCACCCAAGACGCTGGAGGCAGTCTTGCCCACCGGTCGTGTGATGAAGAGGACTCCGTTGAACTTCCTGTTGCTGGGTCCGCTTTCCGTCCGGCTGAACGCGCGTGAGGTGCACGTGTCGGCGCCGAGGCAGCGCGTGGTCATGGCAGCGCTCCTCCTCAACGCCAACCGGGTGATCTCGGTCGACCGGATCGCCGAGTACGTCTGGGACGGCGCCCCGCCGCCGAGTGCCGCCGCGACCGTCCGCACCTATGTGATGCGCCTGCGCCAGTCGCTGGGCGAGCACGCCTCCGCCCGGATCCTCACCCGGGCGCCCGGCTACCTCCTCGAACTCGGCGAGCACGAGAGCGATCTCGGGCAGTTCACGGCCCACCGCCGGCGCGCGGCGGAGTTGGCCGAGCGCGGAGACCTGGAAGGTTCCTCCGCCGAGCTGGCCGAGGCGCTCGACCTGTGGCGCGAGGAGCCGCTGGCGGACATCCCGTCGCAGACGCTGCGCGATGTGGAGGGCCGCTACCTCCAGGAGCTTCGCCTGCAGACCCTGGAGCTGCGGTTCGACGCGGAGCTGGCGCTGCTGCGGCACGCCGAGGTCGTGCCGGAGCTGGTACGGCTGGTGCGGAAGCACCCCTTGCGGGAGGCCCTGGTGGGCAAGCTGATGCTGGCACTGGGCCGCTCGGGACGGCAGTCGGAGGCCCTGGACCTCTACCAGCGCACCCGGACGCTGCTCGTCGAGCAGCTCGGCGCCGAGCCGAGCACCGATCTGCGCGAGGTCCACCGGCACATCCTCTCGGCCCACGACCGGCCCCGCGCGCCTGACCCACTGGAGCAGCCCGAAAAGGTCCCGGAGGCGGCCGTCGCGCCGGCGCCGGCCGCTGCCCGGGAATGGTCCTGCTGGCCGAGCCCGGCGCAGCTGCCCTCGGTGCCGCTGCCACTGTCGGCCCGCTCCGGTGCGCTGGCGCGGCTGCAGCACTTCCTCACGACCGGCACGATGCCCGCGGGCATGGTGGCGACGGCGGTGGTGACCGGCCGGGGCGGTGTCGGCAAGAGCGCGCTGGCCCTGCAAGCGGCGCACGCCGTGCGCGGTTCCTCGGTGCACGGCCAGCTCTATGCGGATCTCGGCGGAGCCGCGCGGCCGCTGACCGCCCGGGCGGTGCTGCCGCGGTTCCTGGCGGACCTCGGTGTGCCCCGGGACGAGATACCCGAGGAGGAGTCGGAACGGGAGAGCCTCTACCGCTCGCTCACCGCGGGCCGCCGTCTGCTGGTGGTACTCGACAACGCCTCCAGCACCGCGCAGGTGCGGCCACTGATACCGGGCAGCGGGGGCAGCAGGCTGCTGGTGACCAGCCGACGGCGGCTGGCCGATCTGGAGGGGGCGTGCCCTATTCTGCTCGGCCCGCTGGACGAGGCCGGGTCGCTGGAGCTGCTGGGCAGCATCGTCGGCCCGGCCAGGGTGGGTGCCGAACCGCGTTCGGCCCGTTCGGTGCTGACGGTCTGCGCGGGCCTGCCGCTGGCGATCCGGATCGCGGGGACCCGGCTGCTGGAGCGCCCGCACTGGACCATCGGGCACTTCGCCCGACGGCTCACGGAGGCCCCGCAGTTGCTGGACGAACTGTGCGCGGGAGACCTCGGTGTCCGGCCCTGCCTCGACGCCGACCACGCCGGGCTCCGGCGGACGGCTCCGGCCGGGGTCGACCCGGCCGAGGTGTTCACCGCGCTGGGGACTGCCGGAGCGTCTTCGGTCTCCAGCAGTAGGGTCGCGGGGATGTTCGGCTGCTCCGAGGCGCAGGCCGAGGAGGCCCTGGACGCCCTGGTCGAGGCGAATCTGCTGGGTGAGCCGGCGGGGGGCCGCTACCGGCTGGACGCGCTGCTGCGGGCGTACGCCCGCGAGCGGGCGCAGGCGGTCGCCGTACGGCAGCACGGTCACCCGTACATGCGCGCCGGGTGACCGTCCCGGCGGCCCGGCGACGGGCACCCGGCGGCCCGGTCCCCCTTCCCCCGATGCTTTTCGACCCGATCTCCTTCGACCTGATCTCCTTCGAGAGGACCCCCGCGCCATGGCCCACCAGACAGAAGCCACCCACGACCTGCTCGCCTACGTCCGGGAGGTCTCCCTCCGTGACGACGATCTGCTCAGGGAGCTGCGGGAGGCCACCGCGGACCTGCCGGGCGGGACCGCCATGCAGGTGATGGCGGAGGAGGGCCAACTGCTGGCCCTGCTGGTCGGGTTGACGGGGGCGCGGGCGGTGCTGGAGATCGGCACCTTCACCGGCTACAGCACCCTGTGCATGGCCCGCGCGCTCCCGGCCGACGGGGTGCTGGTGTCCTGCGACATCGACGACCGGTGGCCGGCCATCGGCGCCGACTTCTGGAAGCGGGACGGGGTCGACTCGCGGATCGACCTACGGATCGGGGATGCCACCGCGACCCTGGACGCACTGCTGGCGGAGCGCGGGCCGGAAAGCTTCGACCTGGTGTTCATCGACGCGGACAAGAGCAACTACGTCCGCTACTACGAGACTTCGCTGACGCTGCTGCGCGCCGGCGGTCTGATCGTGGTCGACAACACCCTCTTCTTCGGCCGGGTCGCCGATCCGGCCGCCGTGGACCCGGAGACCGCCGGGGTCCGGGCTCTGAACCGGCTGCTGCACGAGGACCCTCGGGTGGAGCTGTCGCTGCTGGTGATGGCCGACGGGATCACACTCGTCCGCAAGCGCTGAGGGCGGCGGACCGGAGCCCGGGAGCGCCGGCCGCCGCCGCGGTCACGACGTTCCCGGGCCCCCTTCCGGCACGTTCAGGTCGGGTGCGTCCACGCTCATGACGGTGGACACCACGCGCGGGCCGGGAACCAGGTGCAGGCGCTGGAGTCCGGTGTTCTCCGGAGCCGGTGCGAGGACGGCGGCGCACGGGCACGGGGCTTCGTCCAGGCCCTCGAAGCCCGCGAACCGGTAGGCGATCTCCATCATCCGGTTGCGTTCGGACGCCCGGAAGTCCGCGACCAGGTGGACTCCGGACCGGGCGGCGGCGTCGGCCAGCCAGTTCAGCAGGGTCGCACCGGCGCCGTAGGCGACGACCCGGCAGGAGGTGGCGAGCAGCTTGAGGTGCCACAGGCCCGGGTGCCGCTCCAGCAGCAGGACGCCGACCGCGCCGTGCGGGCCGAACCGGTCGGTGAGGGTGACCACCAGGACCTCGTGCCGGGGGTCGGTGATCAGGCCGCGCAGCACCGCGTCCGGGTAGTGGACCCCGGTCGCGTTCATCTGGCTGGTGCGCAGGGTGAGTTCCTCGACCCGGGACAGCTCCTCGCCGGTGGCCCGGCCGATGCGCATCCGCAGGTCCAGGGAGCGCAGGAACTCCTCGTCGGGGCCGGGGGCGGCCGCCCGCTCGGCCTCGCGGCGGAAGCCCGCCTGGTACATCTGGCGCCGCCGCCGGGAGTCGACGGTGCTGGTCGCGGGGGTGAACTCGGCGAGTTCGGGGAGGGCGAGGACCTGCTCGGCCGGGTAGCACCGTACGTCGGGCAGGTGGAAGGCCACTTCGGCGCGTTCGGCGGGCCGGTCGTCGACGAAGGCGATGGCCGTGAGCGCGAAGTTCAGCCGATCGGCGATCCGGCGCACCGACTCGGACTTGGCGCCCCACCCGATCTCCGGCAGGACGAAGTACTCGGCCACGCCGAATGCCTCCAACCGGGCCCAGGCGTGCTCGTGGTCGTTGCGGCTGGCGACGGACTGGAGGATGCCGCGGGAGTCGAGCTCGATCACCACCTTGCGCACCTCGTCCGGCAGGTGCACCTCCCCGTCCTCCAGCAGGGTGCCCTGCCAGAGGGTGTCGTCCAGGTCCCAGACCAGGCACTTGACGGTCTCGGCCATGTCGTCCTTCCTCGTCTCGTCGGCTGCAGGCCCGTTCACGGTGCCCCCGGAGCGGAGAGCGCGTGCTGTGCCAGCATCAGCCGGCACAGCTCGTTGCTGCCCTCGATGATCTCCATCAGCTTGGCGTCCCGGTACGCCCGGGCCACCGCGTGCCCGTCCCGGGACCCGGCCGAGGCCAGGACCTGGACGGCCGTCGCCGCGCCCCGGGCGGCCTGGGTCGCGGCGACGTGCTTGGCCAGTACGGTCGCCACCACCTGGTCCGGCGACCCTTCGTCCCAGCAGCGGCTGGCGTGCTCGCAGACCCGCGCGGCCACCTGCTCGGCCGTGTAGAGGTCGGCGAGGTGTCCGGCGACGAGTTGGTGCTCCGCGAGCGGTCTGCCGAACTGCTCCCGTCCGGCGGCGTGCGCGGTTGACGCCGCCAGACAGGCCCGCAGGATGCCCACGCACCCCCAGGCGACGGACATCCGCCCGTAGGCCAGCGCGGTCGTCACCAGCAGGGCGGGCGGCAGTCCGTGACCGCCCAGGACGCTGTCGGCCGGCAGCCGCACCCCGTCGAGGTGGACGTCGGCGTGTCCGGCCGCGCGGCAGCCGAGCGGATCGGCGATCCGCTCGATCCGGACGCCGGGCGTGTCGGCGGGCACCACGACGGCCACCGCGCCGTCCTCGTGGCGGCCGACGATGACCAGCAGGTCGGCGTAGTGGGCGGCGGTCACCCACTTCTTGTGTCCGTCGACGACGACCGCGTCACCGTCGCGGCGGACGGTCGTCGTCATCGCCGCGAGGTCGCTGCCGGCGCCGGGCTCGCTGAAGCCGACCGCCGCCAGTCCGCCGCCGGTCAGCCGGGGGAGGTGGGCGGCCGACTGCTCGGCGGTGCCCAGGCGCTGGATGGTCCATGCCGCCATGCCCTGGGAGGTCATCACGCTGCGCAGCGAGCTGCACAGGCCTCCCACGTGGGCGGTGTACGCGCCGCTGTGCATGCTGCTGAGCCCCCAGCCGCCGTACTGCTCCGGGACTTCGGCGCACAGTCGGCCCTCGGCGCCCAGTTCGCGGAGCAGGTCCAGCGGGATGAGGCCGGTCCGGTCCCACTCCCCCGCCAGGTCGCCGACCCGCAGGGTGACGGAGGTCATCGCGCTGCTCAGGTCCTCACCCATGCTGGCCCCCGGCGGCGGGAACCCGGAGCCGGTCCACCAGCTCCGCCATCCGCCGTACGGTGCGGAAGTTGTCGAGCCGCAGGTCCGCGCCGCGGACGGCGATGGCGTAGGTCTTCTCCAGGTGCACCACCACCTGCATGGCGAAGAGGGACGACAGGCCGCCGGCGCCGAACAGGTCGGTGTCGGCGTCCCAGGCGGTTCCGGTGCGTCCTTCCAGGAATCCCAGCAGTTCCTTCTCCAGGTCGTGGGTGTTGGGCGTGTTCGCTGCGGTCATGGCCGTCTCCTCGTCGGGGTGATCAGGTGTAGTCGTAGAAGCCGCGCCCGGACTTGCGGCCCAGCCGGCCCTCGCGGACCAGCCGGAGCAGCAGTTCCGTGGGGCGGCAGCCGTCGTCGCCGGTGCGTTCGTGGAGCACGGTGAGGGAGTCGACGAGGTTGTCGATGCCGATCAGGTCCGCGGTACGCAGCGGGCCGGTGGGGTGTCCCAGGCAGCCCTGCATCAGGGCGTCGACGTCCTCGGCGCTCGCCGTGCCCTCGCCCACGACCCGGGCCGCGTCGTTGATCATCGGGTGCAGGATGCGGCTGGTCACGAAGCCGGGTGCGTCCCGGACGACCACCGCCCGCCGCCGCAGCGCCGTGAGCAGGGCCGCCACGGCGGCCATCGCGGCGTCCCCGGTCCTGGCGCCGCGGACCACTTCGGTGGTTCCGATCAGGTAGGGCGGGTTCATGAAGTGGGTGCCGACCAGTTCCTCCGGCCGTTCCAGGGCCCCGGCCAGTTCGTCGACGGGGATGGAGGAGGTGTTGGTGATCAGCAGGGTTCCGGGCCGGACCAGCCCGGAGACCTCGGACAGGACGGCGGCCTTGATCGCGGCGTTCTCGGTGACCGCCTCGACGACGGCGGTGGCTCCGGCGGCGGCCTTGAGCGAGGTGCCGGTGGCCAGGGCGCCGAGGGGCGTCCCGTCGGGCAGGGCGCCCATCAGTTCGGCCAGCCGGAGTTCGCCGTCGATCAGGTCCGCGGCCCGGTCGAGCCGTTCCCGGTCGATGTCGACCAGGTGGACCGGCAGGCCGTGTCCGAGGGCGAGGACGGTGATTCCGACGCCCATCACCCCGGCTCCCAGCACGGTGAGGGCCTGTCGCGGGGGGGAATCGTCGTACGGGGCTGTGGTCAACGGGTTCTCCTTCGTTTTCACCGGGCACCGGGGGTGCGGAGGGTGCTGTCGAGCCAGTCGGCGACGGCGTCGCCGGTGGTCGCGACATGCTGTTCCATGATCGAGAAGTGGTCTCCGGGGACGTCGACGACGGTGTCGGCGCCGGCCCAGGTCGAGCGCCAGTCGCCGGCTTCGGCGGACGGGCGGCCGAGCGGGGTGGAGGCGCGGACCAGCAGCAGCGGGGCGCGGACCGCCGGGGGCTTCCAGTCGTCGAGCAGACGGAAGTAGCCGCCCATCGCGGTCAGCCGGGTCCCGTCCATCGGGGCCGCCCGGTCCTCGCGGGCGAACATGCCGCCCAGCAGGACGTCGTTGAACTGGGTGATGCCCTGATTGTCGGAGAGGTAGGTGTCCAGCAGCACCACGGCCGCCGGGCCCTCGCCGCGCTGTTCCAGCGCGGCGGCCACGCCGTGGGCGAGCGTGCCGCCGGAGGAGGAGCCGGCCAGCACGAGCGTCCGTCCGGGCAGTTCCCGGAGCAGTGTCGTCGCCTGGAAGTCCAGCAGGGCCGACATGTCGGTGGGCAGTTCCTCCTCGGGGACGAATCCGGGGGCGTCGAGGGCGGCGACGGCGTAGCGGTCCCGGAAGCGGGCGGCGAAGCGGGCGTACTGGTGGGCGCCGCCGAGCGCGACGATGGAGCCGAAGCAGACGAGTACGGGGGCGTCGGCGCGCTCGTTCAGGCGCAGCAGCCGCGGGCCGGCGCCGGCGGCCGCGAGGTCACTGCCGCTGTGGAAGGCCGGGCGCAGGGCGGAGGCGTTCTTGAGCAGGGCGATGCCCTCGTCGATCCGGCCGAGTGTGCAGGCCTGGCGGAACAGCACGCTCACCGGGTCGGTGTCGGCGGCGTCGGACGCAGTTGCTCCGGTTCCGGCCGCGGGTGCCGTTTCGGGCCGGGGGGTGTCTTCCGCCCCGGCCTCGGCGGCGAGGCGCGCCGCGAGCGCGGCGGGGGTGCCGCTGTCGAAGACGGCGGAGGGCCGTAGCCGCAGTCCGGTGGCGGCGGCCAGCCGGTTGCGGAGTTCGACCGCGGTCAACGAGTCGAATCCGACGGAGAGGAAGGGCACCGTCGCGGACAGCGCCCCGGAGTCGGTGTGGCCGAGGACTTCGGCGGCCTCGGCGAGGACGAGTTCGCGCAGGATCAGCTCGCGTCCCTGTTCGTCGGCGGCGGCGTCGAGCCGGTGCCGGAGCGCTGCGGTGGCGGTCGGCGTCCCCTTCGCCCCGGTCGTCGCGGTCGGGCTGCGCCGGACCAGGGAGCGCAGCATCGGGTGCACCGGGCCGTCGCCGCGCACGGTCAGGTCGAGGTGGGCCAGGACGACGGGACTCCCGTCTCCCGGCGGGACGCCGTCCGGGGCGCACACGGTGTCCAGCAGGGCCATGGCCTCCTGGTCGGAGAGGCCGCGGGCGCCGCGCCGGTCGATGCGCTGCCGTTCGGCGCCGCCGAGCCCCGCCGTCATTCCGCTCACCCGCTCCCAGGGCCCCCAGGCGAGGGACAGGCCGGGGAGCCCGAGCCGTCGGCGTTCCGCGGCGAGGGCGTCGAGCGCGGCGTTGGCGGCCGAGTAGGACGCCTGGCCGGGGCTGCCCAGCACGCCCGCGGCGGAGGAGAAGACGACGAACGCGGCGAGGTCCGCTCCGCGCGTCAGCCGGTCGAGATGGTGGGCGGCGTCGACCTTGGGCCGCAGGACGGCGGTCATCCGCTCCCCCGTCAGCCCGTCCAGCAGACCGTCGTCGAGCACTCCGGCGGTGTGGACCACGGCACACAGCGGATGGCGTTCGGGGATGCCTGCCAGGGCGGCGGCCAGGGCCTGACGGTCGGACACATCACAGCCGAGGGCGGCCAGTTCGGCTCCGGCCTCGGCCAGCTCCGCCGTCAGCTCCGGCATGCCGGGGGCGTCGGTGCCGCGGCGGCTCAGCACGAGGAGGTGGCGCACCCCGTGCGCGGCGACCAGATGGCGCGCCAGGACGGCCGCGAGAGCGCCGCCGCCGCTCAGCAGGACCGTCCCCTCGGCCGGCCCGAACGCGCCGACCGGCCGGGTGTCGGTCGCGGTGGCGGTGCCGGCCGGCGGCCGTACCAGTCGGGGCGTGTACAGGACGCCGCCGCGCAGGGCCGCCTGTGGTTCGCCCGTGGCGAGCAGGTCGGCGAGCGCGTCGCCGAGACCGTTCGGGTCCGGCCCTTCGACGTCCAGCAGCACGAACCGGTCGGGGTGTTCGAGCTGAGCGGCCCTGAGCATGCCCCACACGGCCGCCGCGCCGAGGTCCGCCGGCTGCGGCTGCGGCTGCGCGCCGAACGGGCCGGTCGCACCCCGGGTGAGCACCACCAGGGGTGTCCGGGCCGTGGTGTCGTCGGCCAGGTGGGCCTGGACGCGGTCCAGGACCCCGGACGCGACCGCGTGCACCGCCGCGGGGTCCGCGTCCCGGGCGGGGGCGTCCGGGGTCACGGTGTCGGCGGACGGGGGGCAGGTCAACAGCATCGCGTCGGGTGTCGCGGACGGGGGTTCGGTGGGGAAGGCGGCCGGCAGCAGCCGCTCGTCCTTCGGGCCGAGGAGGCCCCAGCGGGTGACCGGGCGCGGGCCGGGCCCGGCAGTGACCGGCGTCCAGCCGACGTGGAAGACGGAGCCGGAGGACGCCCGCAGTGCGGCGGTGGACGCCGTGCGAAGGGTGAGCGAGCCGACCGTCGCCACCGTGCGCCCCGAGGGATCGGTGATCCGCGCGGTGACGGCGTCCGGGCCGTCGGGGCGCAGCCGGACGCGCAGGACCGGCGCGTCGGAGGTTTCGATCGCGACGCGCTGCCAGGAGAACGGCAGGGGGACGCCGTCGGCGGGCTCCGCGGTCGCGGCGCCTTCGCGCAGACCGGTCGTCTGGAGGGCCGCGTCCAGGAGGGCCGGGTGCACGCCGAAGCCGCCCGCTCCGCCGGCGGGGAGGCCGTCGGGCAGGGCCACTTCGGCGTGGATCGCGTCCGCGGTGCGCCATGCGGCGCGCAGGCCCCGGAACGCCGGGCCGTAGGCGACGCCCCGGGTTTCGAGCAGCCCGTACAGTTCGTCCACGTCGAGGGGGACCGCGTCGGGCGGGGGCCAGGTGCCGGCCGGTTCGGTCGTGTCGTCCCGGTCGGCCGAGGGGTCCCGGGGGCCGACCGCGCCGGTCGCGTGCCGGGTCCAGGGCCGGTCGGCGGAGCCGGGGGCGGCCTCGGGCCGGGAGTGGAACTCCACCGGGCGCCGTCCCGTGCCGTCTTCGGCGCCCACCCGTACGCGCAGTTGCACGGCCTGGTCGTCGGGCAGCAGCAGCGGGGCGGCGAGGGTCAGCTCCTCCACGAGGGCGCAGCCGAGGCGGCGGCCCACGTGCGCGGCCAGCTCCACGAGGGCCGCGCCGGGCAGGATCACGGCTCCGGCCACGGCGTGGTCGGCGAGCCAGGGGTGGGTGGCCGAGGAGAGCCGGCCGGTGAAGAGGGTGCCCGCGTCGTCGGGCAGTTCGACCGCGGCGCCGAGCAGCGGGTGGTCCGCGGCGGACTGGCCGGTGGCCGCCTGGTCCCGGTCGGCCGGCAGGGCGTCGAGCCAGTAGCGGCGTCGTTGGAAGGCGTAGGTGGGAAGGTCCACCCGTTGGGCACCGGTTCCCGCGAACAGTCGCTCCCAGTCGACGCGCAGGCCCCGGACGTGTGCCTCGGCGAGCGCGAGCTGGAGTCGACGGAGCCCTCCGGCCCCGCGCCGCAGGGTGTCGAGCACCAGCGTCTCCGGGGCGCCCGCGTCGGCGGCCGTGTCCTCGATCGCGTACATCAGGGCGGGCTGGGGGCCGGACTCGATGAAGACGCGGTGCCCGGCCGCGAGGAGCGAGCGGGTCGCCCGCTCGAACTCGACGGTCTGCCGGAGGTTGCGGTACCAGTACTCGGCGCCCAGGGACTTCGTGTCCAGCAGGCCGCCGGTCACGCTGGAGCAGTACGGCACCGCACCCGCGAGGGGGGTGATCCCGTCCAGGTCGGAGAGCAGGCGCTCGCGGATCTCCTCCACGTGCGAGGAGTGCGACGCGAAGTCGGTTTCGATGCGAGTCGCCCACACCCCTTCCTCCAGGAGTTCCTCCACCAGGGCCGTGACCGCGTCGGCGTCGCCCGACACCGCCACCGACGACGGGCCGTTCACCGCCGCCACCGAGAGCCGGCCCGCCCACGGGGCGATGCGCTCCCGTGCCACGTCCACCGGCAGGGGCACCGACGCCATGCCGCCACGGCCCGCCAGCGCACCCACCGCACGGGAACGCAACGCGACCACCCGCGCCCCGTCCTCCAGGCTCAGACCACCCGCCACCACCGCGGCGGCGATCTCGCCCTGGGAGTGGCCCACCACCGCGTCCGGAACCACGCCGAACGAGCGCCACACCTCCGCCAGCGACACCATCACCGACCACAGCACCGGCTGCACCACGTCGACCCGGGCGAGCAACCGCTCCGAGCCCAGCGCCTCCGCCAACGACCACTCCACGTAAGGCGCCAGCGCCCGCCCGCACTCGGCCATCCGCCCCGCGAACACCTCCGATTCGGCCAGCAGCTCCGCGGCCATCCCCACCCACTGCGAACCCTGACCCGGGAACACCAACACCGAACGGCCCGGGGGCAGCCCGCTGCCGACCGTCACGCCCGCCGCACGCACGCCCCGCGACAGGGCGGCGACACCGGCCAGCAGTTCGCCCCGGTCCGCCCCCACCACCACCGCGCGCTCCGCGAACCGCGAACGCCCCGCCGCCAGCGAATGGCCGACGTCCGTCACACTCAGGCCCGGTTCCGCCACCACCCGCTCGTACAGCGCCGTCGCCTGGGCGCGCAGCGCATCCGGAGTACGCGCCGACAGGATCCAGGGGACGGCGGCGGGCACCGGTTCCGGCGTGGCGGGCCCGTCGGAAGCCGCCGGGTCGGCCGGGGCCTGTTCGAGGATGACGTGGGCGTTGGTGCCGCTGGCGCCGAAGGAGGACACCCCGGCCCGGCGCGGACGTCCCGTCTCCGGCCAGGGGGCTGCCTCGGTGAGCAGGGAGACGGCTCCCTCGGTCCAGTCGATCCGGGGCGAGGGACGGTCGACGTGCAGGGTGCGCGGCATCACGCCGTGCCGCATCGCGAGCACCGACTTGATCACCCCGCCGACGCCCGCGGCGGCCTGGGTGTGGGACAGGTTGGACTTCAGCGAGCCCAGCCGCAACGGCCGCCCGGCGGGCCGGTCCTGCCCGTACGTGGCCATCAGCGCCTGCGCCTCGATGGGGTCGCCGAGGACGGTTCCGGTGCCGTGCGCCTCCACCATGTCGACCTCGGACGGGTCGAGTCCGGCACGGGCGAGCGCCCCGTTGATGACGCGCTGCTGCGCGGGCCCGTTCGGGGCGGTCAGGCCGTTGCTGGCGCCGTCCTGGTTGACGGCCGAGCCGCGGATGACGGCCAGGACGGGGTGCCCGGCGCGCCGGGCGTCCGAGAGCCGTTCCAGCAGGAGCAGGCCCAGGCCCTCGCCGAACCCGGCTCCGTCCGCCGCGGACGAGAAGGACTTGCTGCGTCCGTCGGGTGCCAGGCCGCGCTGGCGGCTGAATCCGACGTACAGGCCGGGGGTGGACATCACGGTCACCCCACCGGCCAGGGCGAGGGTGGTGTCGCCGGAGCGCAGCCCCTGGCAGGCGAGGTGGACGGCGACCAGGGAGGACGAGCAGGCGGTGTCCAGGGTGACCGCCGGGCCTTCCAGGCCCAGGGTGTAGGCGATCCGGCCCGAGGCGACGCTGGGGATGGTGCCGGTGCCGAGGAAGCCTTCCACTTCGTCGGGCACCCGGCCGAGCCGGGACCCGTATTCGCTGTAGATCACTCCGGTGTAGACGCCGGTGCGGCTGCCGCGCAGGGTCGCCGGGTCGATGCCCGCGCGTTCCACCGCTTCCCAGGACGCTTCCAGCAGCAGCCGCTGCTGCGGGTCCATGGCCAGGGCCTCGCGCGGCGAGATGCCGAAGAAGCCGGGGTCGAAGCCGGTCGCGTCGTGGAGGAAGCCGCCTTCCCGGACGTAGAAGGTGCCGGGGGCGTCGGGGTCGGCGTCGAAGCCGCCCTCGACGTCCCAGCCGCGGTCGGTGGGGAACGGTGAGACCGCGTCGCGTTCCTTGACCAGCAGTTCCCACAGGTCTTCCGGGGTGCGTACGCCGCCGGGGTAGCGGCAGCTCATCGCCACGATGGCGATGGGCTCGGCGGAGTCGTCGCGGAGCCGTCGGTTCTCCTGCCGCAGGCGCTGGTTGTCCACCAGCGAGGCGCGCAGGGCGGCGACCACCTGGTCCGTGTCGGCGGGCATGGGGTTGGGCTTCTCCTTCTGCGGCTGTCGGTCAGTCACGTTCGCCGCCCAGGGCCATCCGGACGAGTTCGTCGACGGCCATGGCGTTGATGTCGGCGGCGGGAGCCGGCGTGTCCGGTGTCTCCGGCCGGTCGGCGAGGTGCGCCCCGGCGGCCTTCCCGGTGGCGGTGGGGCCGCCCGGCCCGTCGGGGACCAGGCGCCCGGCGAGGTGGGCGGCGACGGCGGCCGGGGTGGGGTGGTCGAAGACCAGGGTGGCGGGCAGCCGGCGGCCGGTGGCGGCGCCGAGCCGGTTGCGGAGTTCGACGGAGGTGAGCGAGTCGAAGCCGAGGTCCTTGAACGCCTGGTCCGGGTCGACGGCCTCGGGTCCGGCGTGGCCGAGGATGTCGGCGACCCGGCTCCGCACCAGGTCGAGCAGGGTGGCGAGGCGTTCCTCCGGGGTGAGGGCGGTCAGCCGACGGCGCAGCGAGTCCGCTTCGGCGGCGTCCGCCCCGGAGGCGGGGCGGCGTGCGGTACCGGGGACCAGGGCGGCGAGCAGGGCCGGGACGGGTCCGGTCCGGGCTGCCGTCCGGAGCCGGCCGAGGTCGATCTTGACCGGGACGAGCAGCGGTTCGTCCAGGGTGAGCGCCGCGTCGAGCAGGGCCAGGCCCTCTTCGCTGCCGATGGCCGCGGTGCCTCCCCGGGACATCCGCCGCAGGTCGGCGGCGGTGAGCGTGCCGGTCATGGTGCTGCGGCGCGCCCACAGGCCCCAGGCGAGCGACTGGGCGGGCAGTTTCAGGGCACGGCGGTGCTGGGCGAGCGCGTCGAGGAAGGCGTTGGCGGCCGCGTAGTTGCCCTGCCCGGCGTTGCCGACCGTGGCGGACGCGGAGGAGAACAGGACGAAGGCCGACAGCGCAAGGTCGCGGGTGAGGTTGTGCAGGTTGAGGGCTGCGTCGACCTTGGGCCGCAGGACGTGGCGCATCCGCCCGGGGGTCAGCGACTCGATCGTCCCGTCGTCCAGGACGCCGGCCGCGTGGACGACCGCGCTCAGCGGGCGGTCGGCGGGGATGCCGGCGAGCAGCGCGGCGAGCGCGTCCCGGTCGGCGACGTCACAGGCCTCCACGTCCACCCGGGCGCCGAGGCCGCGCAGTTCGGCGGCGAGGTCGGCCAGGCCCGGGGCGTCCGTGCCGCGCCTGCCGACGAGCAGCAGGTTCTGTACGCCGTGCGCGGTCACGAGGTGCTGTGCCACCAGGCCGCCGAGCGCGCCGCCGGCCCCGGTGACGAGGACGGTTCCCCCGGCCGCGGCGATACCGGACGGTGTGTCCGGGGCCGGGTTCGGGTCCGTGGCGACGGTGGCCCTGGTGAGGCGGGCGGCGAGGAGCTCTCCGCCGCGTATCGCCAGTTGGGGTTCCGTTCCGGCCAGTGCCCGGGGCAGCAGGCCGGCCACGGCGGCCGGGTCGTCGGTGTCGATCAGCAGGAAGCGGTCCGGGTGCTCGGACTGGGCGGAGCGGACGAGGCCGCGGACCGCGGCGCCGGTGAGGTCGGTGACCTCCTCGCCGGCTGTCGTGGAGACCGCACCCCGGGTGACGAGCACGAGCCGGGTGCCGTCGTCCCACCGCGGGTCGGCCAGCCAGTCCTGGACGAGCCGCAGGGCGTCGTCCAGTGCGGTGTGCACGGATGCGGCGTCGGGCGGGGACGAAAGGTCCGGGGTGTGGTCGCACCAGGCCAGCACGGCGGCGGGCGACGGCGCTCCCCCGTCCAGCGCGGCACCGAGCGCGGCCAGGTCCGGATGGCTGTCCGGGAAGAGTTCCCGGCCGCCGAGGACAGCCCAGTGTCCGAGGGGGTCGGCGGGTGCGGTGGCGGGCACCGCCGACCACTGCACCCGGTAGAGGGATTCCGGGCCGCCGCCCGGGCGGAGGGTGTCGAGGTCGATCGGGCGGACGGCGAGCGCCTCGACCGACGCGACCGGGAGGCCGTTCGGGTCGGTCGCGTCGATCGACACCGATCCGTCCGGCCGGAAGCCGAGCCGTACCCTGAGCGCGGTGGCTCCGGAGGCGTGCAGCCCGACTCCGCTCCAGGAGAACGGCAGTCCGGCGGACGGCCGGTCCGCGCCCGATTCGCTGTCCGGCCGGGCCCGCAGGAACAGCCCCTGGAGGGCGGCGTCCAGGAGGGCGGGGTGCACGCCGAAGGCGGAGGCGGACCGGTGCTGGTCCTCGGGCAGACGTACCTCGGTGAAGATCTCGTCACCCCGGCGCCAGGCAGCGGTGAGCCCGCGGAAGGCGGGTCCGTAGCCGTAACCGGAGGCACGGAACCGCTCGTACAGGTCGTCGACGGGGATCGGGACGGCGCCGGGCGGGGGCCAGGAGCCGGCGTCGTCCGGTACGGCCGAGGACGACGGCTCGCGGGTCGTGGCGTCGGCGGTGAGCCTGCCGGTCGCATGTGCGGTCCAGTGCGGGGTCGCCGCGTCCTCGCGGCAGGAGAACAGGTCCAGTGAGCGGCTGCCGTGCGCGTCCGTGGCGCCGACCCGAACCTGCAGGCGGACGGCGGTGTCGGCGGGTATCAACAGCGGTGACTGGAGCGTCAGTTCCTCCACCGTGTGGCAGCCGGCCTCGTCCGCGGCGCGTACCGCGAGTTCCGCGAAGGCCGCGCCGGGCAGCAGGACCGTACCGGCCACCGCATGGTCAGCGAGCCAGGGGTGGGTACGCAGCGAGATCCGGCCCGTGAGCAGCAGTTCACCCGTGTCGGCCAGTTCGATGGCCGCTCCGAGAACGGGGTGGTCGGCCGGATCGAGCCCGGCCGCGCCCACATCGGCCGCCGCGGTGGGCGCCGGCTCGGGCCAGTAGCGGCTGCGCTGGAAGGCGTACGTCGGCAGGTCCACCCGCAGCGCCCCCGGGAACGCACCCGAGAAGTCCGCCCCCAGCCCGCACTCCCACGCACGACCCACCGCACGCAACACCTGCGCCGGACCGCCCTCCCCCCGGCGCAAGGTCCCCAGCACCACGGCATCCACACCCGCGGCCTCCACCGACTCCCCCACCGCAACCGACAACACAGCGTGCGGACTGGACTCGACGAAGAACCGGAAACCCTCCCCCAGCAACGCCGCCGTGGCCTGCCCGAACTCCACCGTCTCCCGCAGATTCCGGTACCAGTACTC
>NZ_JBHXEM010000023.1:0-94770 GCF_042724755.1 Kitasatospora sp. NPDC127067
GCGGGTTCGGGGCTCGCATCATAGGAGGGGGCGGGGCGCGCGGGGGCGGCGCGGCCCCCCCCCGGTTGTGGTTCGGGGGGGGGGCCGGGGGGCGTTGTGTGCCCGCCGCCGGGCCGCCGTGTAGTGTCCCCGCTGAGAGGTGTCGGGAGGTGCCGTGACGCAGTACGCCGGAGGTGGGCAGGTCCCGCCGCGTCCCGTCGCTCCACCGGTGCCGCCGGGGGGCGGGACACGGGGGACGTCGTCGGGGGCGCCGCTCGCCCCTCCGTCCCCGCCGGTCCGGCCGGCGCCCGCGGCCCCCGCCGCTCCCGGGCCCGTCGCCCGTTCCGCTCCGGCCCCCGCGGCCGCACCCGTGCCGAGCGCCCCGGTGCCCGCCGGCGGCACCGGGCACTTCGTGCTGCCCTCCGGCGCGCCCGTCCAACTGCCCACCCACCCGCCGCGGCAGCACGCGGCCACCGGGCCGATCGCCGTCCTGCTGATCGGACCGGCCGGGGCCGGCAAGACCACCGTCGCCCGCCACTGGGCCGAGCGGCGGCCCACCCCGACCGCGCACATCAGCCTGGACGACGTCCGCGAGTGGGTGCAGTCCGGCTTCGCGAACCCGCAGTCGGGCTGGAACAACGCCTCCGAGGCGCAGTACCGGCTGGCCCGCCGCACCTGCGGCTTCGCCTGCCGCAACTACCTGGCCAACGGCATCTCCTGCATCATCGACGACGCCGTCTTCCCGGACCGTCCGGCGATCGGCCTCGGTGGCTGGAAGCGGCACATCGGCCCCGGCATGATCCCGGTCGTCCTGCTGCCCAGCCTGGACTCCGTCCTGCACCGCAACGCCCGGCGCAGCGGCAACCGCCGCCTCGGGGACGAGGAGGTCGCCCGCATCCACGGGCGGATGGCCGGCTGGTACAACTCCGGGCTGCCGATCATCGACAACTCCTCCCTGGACGTCGCCGGGACGGCCGCCGAGCTGGACCGCGTCATCCTGGCCCGGCTGATGGGCATCCCGGTCCGCTGAACCGCCGCCCCGGTCCGCGGAGCAGCGCCCTTCCCGGCCCGCCGGCCTGCGGCGTCGCGGAGCTGTCGGAGCCGGCTGCGATGATGGACGGGTCATGTCGCCGCGCCCGGAGGAGCCGACGCCCGTGCCCGAAGGCCACATCATCCACCGCCTCGCCACCGAGAACCGGAAGGCCTTCGGCGACCGCCCGGTGCGGGTCTCCAGCCCGCAGGGCCGGTTCGCCGACGAGGCCAAGGTGATCGACGGGCAGCTGCTCACCGGCGCGGAGGCCACCGGCAAGCACCTCTTCCTCGGCTTCGAGGAGGGCGCCTGGGTGCACGTCCACCTCGGCCTCTACGGCGGCTTCACCTTCGGCACCGGCCCGGCGCCCGAGCCGGTCGGGCTGATCCGGCTGCGGCTGGAGAACGAGGACGGTTACGCCGACCTGCGCGGCCCCAACACCTGCGCGCTCGTCACCGAGGGCCAGAAGGCCGCCGTCGCCGCCCGGCTGGGCCCGGACCCGCTGCGCGCCGACGCCGACCCGGAGGCCGCCTGGCGCCGGATATCGGGCAGCCGGACGACCGTCGCGGCACTGCTGATGGACCAGAAGGTGCTGGCCGGGGTGGGCAACGTCTACCGGGCCGAGGTGCTGTTCCGCCACGGCATCGACCCGCACCGGGCCGGGCGCGACCTCACCCGCCGGGAGTGGGACGCGGTCTGGGCCGACCTGGTCGCCCTGATGCGCGAGGGCGTCACCGCCGGCCGGATCGACACCGTCCGTCCGGAGCACACCCCCGAGGCGATGGGCCGCCCGCCCCGGGTGGACGACCACGGCGGCGAGGTGTACGTCTACCGGCGGGCCGCCATGCCCTGCCTGGTCTGCGGCACCGACGTGCGGACGGAGGAGCACGCCGCCCGCAACCTCTTCTGGTGCCCGGGCTGCCAGTCGGCGTGACGGGCGCCCGGTCGTGACGCGTGCTGCCCCCGTGTCGTGGACAGCCCTTCTGAGCTGCGACGATGGACGTCGAGCGCGCCGAGCCGCGCGCCCCTGTCCGCACGGCCACGTGTGAACGTGGAGCGAAAGGAAGTCCCATGATCTTCATCACGGTCAAGTTCCCGGTCCGCCCCGAGCGCGCCGACGAGTGGCTGGGCCTGGTCGACGAGTTCACCCGGGCCACCCGCCAGGAGCCCGGCAACCTCTTCTTCGAGTGGTCCCGCAGCGTCGACGACCCCAACGAGTTCGTTCTGGTCGAGGCGTTCCGCGACGGCGACGCGGGCAAGGAGCACGTGGAGTCCGCGCACTTCGCCAAGGCCATGGAGGAGCTGTCGTACGCGGTGGCGGCCAAGCCGCGGATCGTCTCGACCGAGATCCCCGGCCTGGACGGCTGGGCGGAGATGGGCGAGATCACCCCCCGGTGACGTCCGAGTGCCCCTCCGGCCGGGTGCCCAGCCCGTAGGCTGGGGCCGACCGGCCGGAGGGAGCAGGCGGATGGAGCGGCACGAGGTGGCCAACACCGTGTCGGGGGCCACGGTGGGCGGCCACGTGGTGCAGGCCGGGAGCATCGGGGCGCTGCACCTGCACCAGCCGCGGGCAGTGCCGAGGCCGCATCAGATCCGGCCCCCGCACGGCCCGTTCGTCAACCGGGAGCCGGAACTCGCCGCGCTGACCGAGGCCTTGGGCCGGGTCGTGGAGGGCGGACTCGGGGTCGTGGTGTTCACCGGCCTCGGCGGGGTCGGGAAGACCGAGCTGATCGCCAGGTTCACCGAGGAGCACCGGGAGCACTTCCCGGGCGGGGACCTCTACGCCGACCTGAAGGCCTACCGGCACCAGGGCGGGGTCGACCTCCCCGAGCTGCTGGCCGGATTCCTGCGCGCCCTCGGCACCGAGCCCCCGGCCGCGGAGGCCGAGCGGTTCACGGCGTTCCGCACTGCCACCGCCGAGCGCCGGTGCCTGTTCTTCCTGGACAACGTCGAGCACGCCGCGGAGGTCCGTGCGCTGCTCCCGGCCTGCGGGCTGGTGGTGGTCGCGAGCCGGCGGCGGCTGCCCGCGCTGCGGACGGACGGCGCCGTGGTGCGCCGGCTCGGCCCGCTGAGCGCGAGGGCGGGCGCCGAGCTGGTGCGCGGCTGGGTGGGCCCGGGGCGGGGCACCGACGGGGAACTGGCGGAACTGGTCGAGCTGTGCGGCGGGCTGCCGCTCGCGCTGAACGCGGTCGGGAGCCAGCTGCTGGACCGGGACCATCTGCCGGTCGGCCGGGTGGTGGCCGAACTGCACGACCGGGAGGGCAGGTTGGCGATACTGGAGGACGAGGAGAGCGATCTCGGCGCGACCTACGACCTGGTCTACGAGCGGCTGTCGGCGCCGGGCCGGGCGCTCTACCACCTGATCGGCGTGCACCCCGGCCCCTTCGTCTCCGCCGAACTGGCGCGTGCGGTCGGCGTCGAGCGGGCCGGGCAGGCGATCGGGGAGCTACGGGGCGTCCACGTGCTGGACGAGGTGGTGGACGGCGACCGCGAGGACCGCTTCCGGGCCCACGACGTGGTGCGGCTGCACGCCTACGGCCGGACCCGGGAACTGGCCGGCCGCGGGGAACTCCTCGCCGCCGTCGTGGCGTACTACCGGGGCCGGGCCTCGGTCGCCGACCGTGCGATGGCCGGGAGCAGGCTGCGCCTGCAGGACCCGAGCGGCGACGACCTGCCCCGCTTCGCCTCCGACACCGCGGCCCTGGAGTGGCTGTACGCGGAACGGGCCAACTTCCGCGCGGTGGTGGAGGAGGCGGCCCGGCAGGGGTGGCACGGCGAGGTGTGGCGGCTGTGCGAGTCGCTCTGGCTGCTGTACCACGACCGCAGGCTCTACCAGGACTGGATCGCCACCCACCGGCTCGGCATCGAGTCGGCCCAGTGGGACAACCAGCCGGCCGCCGTGGTCCGGATGCGCAACCAGCTCGCCCGGGCCCACTTCGACCGCAAGGAATACCGGCTCGCCGCCGAGCAGTTGGCGCTCGCCGCGGAGCAGGTCCCGCTGGTGACCGACCGTCGGGTGGTGGGCGTGCTCCACGAGACGGACGGTCTGCTCTGCCTGGCCGACGGCCGCCCGGGCGACGCGGTGCGGCGGTTCACGCTGGCTCTGGCGGCGAACCGGGGCGACGAGCACGGCGAGATCGTCCAGAGCTACAACCTGGCGCAGGCGCTGATCGCCGACGGCCGCGCGCAGGAGGCGCTGGCCCGGCTGGCCGAGGCCACCGCGCGGGCCGAGCGGACGCGGGACGAGGACATGCTGATGAAGCTGCCGCTGGTCCGCGCCCGGGCCCACCGGGCGCTCGGGCAGCCGGAGCTCGCCGCCGCCCACGCGGGCGACTGCGCCCGGCGGGCCGAGGAGCGCGGCCAGTACGCGAAGGAGGCGCAGGCCCACACCCTGCTGCTCGCCCTCGCCGAGGAGCTGGACGACGTGGAGCTCGCGGAGCGCAGCCGGGCGCGGCTGCGGGAGCTGCCGCAGTAGCGCCCTTCTCAGGGGCCGGTGCGGAAGGACACCCGGGTGCGGTGCTCGCCGGTGCGGACGGTGAGGCCGTGCCGGGGGAGGCCGGCCGGGTCGCCGCCGTCGGCGAGCCAGCAGGCCACGGCGGAGCCGAGCAGCAGCGGGTCGACGGCGGGGTCGGGGCAGGTCCAGTCCGGTTCGGCGCGGGCCTCCAGCAGCAGGCCGGCGCGCAGTCGGAGCAGGTGGCGGGCCGGGCCGAGGGCGGCCACCGCGACGGCGAGGCCGGGGAGTTCGGCGGCGGAGTCGGCGAGCCAGCGGCCGGCGGGGCGTTCGGCGTGCACCTCGGTGCGGGCCAGGACCTCGGCGGTGTAGCGCAGGGCGTCGCCCGGGTGCTCGTCGGTGAGGGCGTGGAAGCCGCGCGGGGCGTGGTCGTGCGGGTCGAAGGGGTAGCGCCGCAGGCTGACCTCGGTGCCCTCGCTCCGGCCCTCGACGTCGTACGCGGTGGGCCGGTCGACGGTGCCGGGGCACGGGGCCGGCCTGGGGTAGGGCGGCAGGGCCGGTTCGTCCGCGGGCTCGTCCAGCCCGGCCAGGAAGGAGTGCAGCAGCGGGCGCAGCAGCCGGGCGGATTCGCCGGGGTGGGCGAGCGAGCGGTCGGTGATCGCGCTCAGGTCGGCCGGGTCCCGGGCGAGGGCCTGTTCGACCTGGGCGGCGAGGTCCCCGTCCGGGTCGAGGACGGGCGCTGCCTGGCCGAAGGCGTAGCCGGGGGAGCGGGGGTCGAGTTCGGCGGCGCCGGTGGCGACGAGCAGGGTGCGGTGGTTCAGGGCGGCGCCGTAGACGGTGACCGATCCGTGGTCGCCGATCACGCAGTCGGCGGCGACGAGCGCGGCCTGCCAGCCCTGGTGGGGCGGGATCAGGCGCAGGCCCATCCGGCGGGCGTCGTCGAGCAGCGCTTCGGGGTCGTGGCGGCTCCACACGTTGGGGTGCAGGACGACGGCCACCGTGTACTCGTCGGCGGGGAGCCGGCGGACCAGCCGCCGGGGGAGGTCCGGGCGGCGGCCGAACAAGGAGTGCTCGCTCCAGGTGGAGCTGACGACGACGAGCCGTCGGCCGCCGGTGGCACCGAGCGCGGCGCGGTAGCCGTCGCGGGAGCGCCGGCTGCCGAGCATCCGGTCGAAGCAGGGGTCGCCGACCACCCGGGCGACGTCCAGCGCCTCGGGGCAGGAGTCCCGCAGCCGGTCCAGCTGCTCGGGGTGGGAGAGGCCGAGGACGTCCACGAACACCCGTCCGCGGTGGGTGAGTTCGTTGCGGGACAGACCGGCGGCGGTGACCGTGTCGCCGGTGGACTCGGTGACCAGCCGGTTGTAGCCGACGCCGTGCGGGAGGACGACGAGGCGGGCGTCCAGCCGGTGCATGGAGGAGTGGACGGCGCAGGCGACGGCCAGGTCGAAGCGGCGGCTGACGGCGTCCTCCCAGTCCAGCACGGTGAAGCCGGGCAGGCCGTGCAGGTACTCGTCCAGGGCGCGGTCGGCGAAGGCGGAGCCGGGGTTGACGGTGAAGTACCGCTCGATGCCGTCCGGGTTCAGCAGGGTCAGGACGTCCAGGACCCGGGTGGCCGAGGTGAGGGTGCGGGCGACCGCCAGCACGCGGGCCCTGACCGGTCGGGTGTTCCACCGGTCGGCGGGCCAGGCGTGGGGGCGGGACGGCACGTCATGATCGTACTCATCCGCTCCGGCCGCGGCGCGGTTCCGGGGCCGGGCCAGTGGGTCAGCCCGTGGCCGCGGTGGGCTCGTGGTGTTCGCCGGCAGCGCACTCGTCGAGGAGGGGGCGCATGGCCTCGTCCACGAGCTGGTAGCGCACCACGCGTCCGTCCCGGTCGCCGGTGACCACGCCGGCCGTGCGGAGCAGCCGCAGGGCCTGGGAGACGGCGGGGTCGCGCATGCCGGTGGCGACCGCGAGGTCGGTGACGGCGAGCGGCCCGGCCCGGTGGAGGGCGAGCAGCAGGGCGAGCCGGCCGGGGTCGGCGAGCAGGGAGAACCGCTCGGCCCAGGACCGGACGTGGGCCGGGTCGCCGATCGCGGCGATGGCCTCGCAGACCCGGTGCCCGTCGATGGTGCGGTGGCCCGCGCGGTCGGCCGGTACGAGATGCATGCGGACATTCTCGCAGGCGGCGGTCTGTGATCCTGGACACCTGCGCAGGTGCGCAACCTTGCACGGGTCGGGGCGTGACCCCTACGGTGTTCCCCGCCGTGGTGCTCGGGAAGACCGGTGACGGACCCTCAGGGGTCCCAGCCCGGAGCGGCCCTCGCCACTGTGATCGGGTCGTTCCTCCGTCCGCGGAGGAACGTCGTCCGTACCCATGGAGCCACTGGGCGCCTCGCGCGCTTGGGAAGGCGGGTACGGGCGTCCCGTCAGCCAGGAGACCGGCCACGGCATCTCACGAGGTTTTCCACGAGGTGCTGGAGCGTGATCCGCAGATGACCCTGCCCGAAACCGTTGCCGCCGGGGCCGAACCGGCCCCCTCCGCGCTGCCCAGCTTCCAGTGGCGGCGCGAGGACACCGTCCGTACCGCCGGGCTGATGGCGGTGATCGTGGCCATGCACGTGGTGGCCTTCGGCACGCTGATCTTCCTGGTCGCACCCGAGAAGTACGCGGTCGGTACCCAGGTCTTCGGGGTGGGCCTGGGTATCACCGCGTACACCCTCGGGATGCGGCACGCCTTCGACGCCGACCACATCGCGGTGATCGACAACACCACCAGAAAGCTGATGGCGGACGGCAAGCGGCCGGTCTCGGTGGGCTTCTGGTTCGCCCTCGGGCACTCCTCGATGGTGGTGCTGATGGCCGCCCTGGTGGCGGGCGGCGCGCAGCTGGCGAACACCCTGATGGACGACGAGTCGGCCACCCACAAGTGGCTCGGCGTGATCGGGACGACCACCTCCGGCGTGTTCCTCTACCTGATCGGCGCGCTCAACCTGGCGGCGCTGCTCGGCATCCTCAGGGTGTTCCGCTCGATGCGGGCCGGGAAGTTCGACGAGAAGGAGCTGGAGGCGCACCTCGACTCGCGCGGCTTCATGGCCCGGGTGCTGAACCGGGCGACCCGTTCGATCACCCGGCCCGGGCAGATGTTCCCGGTGGGCATGGTGCTGGGGCTGGGCTTCGACACCGCGACCGAGGTCACCCTGATGGTGATGGCCGGCTCGGGCGCCGCCTCCGGGCTGCCCTGGTACGCGATCGTCTGCCTGCCGCTGCTGTTCGCGGCCGGGATGAGCCTGTTCGACACCCTGGACGGGACGTTCATGAACTTCGCGTACCAGTGGGCCTTCGCCAACCCGGTGCGGAAGGTGTACTACAACCTGACCATCACCGGTCTGTCGATCGCGGTGGCCTTCGTCATCGGCACCATCGAGCTGGTCGGGGTGCTGCACGAGAAGCTCGATCTGACCGACCCGGTCACCGGCTTCATCGCCGACATCTCGCTGGACAACGTCGGCTACGCCATCGCCGGGCTGTTCGTGGTCGTCTGGGCGATCGCGATCGGGTACTGGAAGCTCGCCGGGGTCGAGAAGCGCTGGACGCCCGAGGGCTCCTGAGCCACCCGGCCGCGCGCAGCGGCCTGCCCGCGCACGCCGGAACGGCGCCTCCCCGCGGTGGGGAGGCGCCGTTCGCGTTCCGGGGGCCGGGTGCGCCCCGGGTCGGCGCTCCTCGCGGAAGTCGACGCGCCGGCCGCCGACCGGGTCGCACTCGCACAGGACCGGAAGTGACAGATCCGTGACGGAACGTAGCGACCGGTCGAGGTCCGAGGGGCCACCGGGGGGTGCGAGGCCCCTCGGTGGCACGCTGCGTGGGGGGCGGGGCGCGGGTCCGAGGGGGACGGTGCCGCGGTCGCGCAGGGGGGCGTGCAAGGGGTATTGGGGGTTCTGCCGGGGGTGCTCGGCGGGCGCTTCGGGCCGGGGGTTCGTAGGCTCGACGCATGGCGGATGCGTACGCGGGGCGGCGGGAGCGGGTGAGGGAGCACTGCAGTGCGGCCGGGGCCGATGCGGCGCTGATCACCCGCGCGGCGAACGTGCGGTACCTGACGGGCTGCGCGCCCTGCGGGGCGAGCCTGCTGCTGACCAGGGAGCGGGCGCTGCTCGCGCTGCCGGACGACCTGCCGCCGGACGACTCCGGGGAGCACCTGATCGCCCCGGACGTCACCCGGCTGCCGGTGGCGGCCGGGTCGGACTCCGCGCTGGCCGTCGCGGCCGTCGCCGCGCGGTCCGGGGTGTCGGGACTGGCGGTGGAGGAGCACGACCTGACCGTCACCCGGCACCGGGCGGTGGGGGGTCTGACCGAGGGGGCCCGGCTGGTGGACCTCGGTCAGACGGTCGAGCGGCTGCGGGTGGTCAAGGACGAGCACGAGATCGCCGACCTGCGGATCGCCGCCGAGATCGCCGACCAGGCACTGGGCGAACTGCTGGAGTCGATCCTGGTCGGCCGCACCGAGCGGCACCTGGCGATGGAGCTGGAGCGCCGGATGATCGACCACGGCGCCGACCGGGCCGCCTTCCCGGTCTCGGTCGGCACCGGCAGCCACTCCGGTCAGGCCGCCCACCAGCCCACCGACCGCCGGGTGGAGGAGGGCGACTTCCTGACCGTGGTGATGGGCGCCCAGTACCGCGGCTACGGCGTCTCCACCGCCCGCACCTTCGTGATCGGCGCGGCCCCCGCGCCCTGGCAGGTGGAGCTGCACCGGCTGGTCTTCCGGGCCCAGCGGGCCGGGCGGGAGGCGCTCGGACCGGGCGTGGAGCAGTGCGTGCCCGACCGGGCCGCGCGGCAGGTCCTGGAGGCGGCCGGCCACACCGAGGCCTCCCCGCACCCGGTGGGCCACGGCGTCGGGCTGGAGATCCGGGAGGCGCCGCGCCTCGGTCCGTCGGACATGGGTAAACTGGACAGCCGCGTGCCGGTCACCGTCGGTCCGGGGGTCCACCTCCCGGGCAGGGGCGGCGTCCGGATCGAGGACACGCTCGTCGTGCGCCCCCTCGAAGAGGGCGGGCCCGAGCTGCTCACCATCACCACCAAGGAGCTCCTCGCCCTGTGACCGCGGCCCCCCGGGGGCCGTGGGAGGCAGGACGCAATCCCTTGGTTCCTTGACAGCTATACAGGAGTTAGTGCGCCCGTGGCTTCCACGAACGATCTCAAGAACGGCATGGTCCTCAAGCTGGAGGGCGGCAAGCTCTGGTCCGTCGTCGAGTTCCAGCACGTCAAGCCCGGCAAGGGCCCGGCCTTCGTGCGTACCAAGCTCAAGGAGGTCCTGACCGGCAAGGTCGTCGACAAGACCTTCAACGCGGGCACCAAGGTCGAGACCGCCAACGTCGACAAGCGCGGCATGCAGTTCTCGTACAAGGACGGCGAGAACTTCGTGTTCATGGACATGGACACCTACGACCAGCTGACCATCGAGCCGTCGGTCGTCGGCGACGCCGCCAAGTACCTGCTGGAGGGCTTCGAGGCCCTCGTCGCGCAGAACGAGGGCTCGGTCCTCTACATCGAGCTCCCGGCCGCGGTCGAGCTGACCATCGCCGAGACCGAGCCGGGCGTCCAGGGCGACCGCTCCACCGGTGGCACCAAGCCGGCCACCCTGGAGACCGGCGCCGAGATCCAGGTGCCGCTCTTCGTCACCAAGGGTGAGAAGGTCAAGGTCGACACCCGCGACGGCAGCTACCTCGGCCGGGTGAAGTAAGTCCGTGTCGGCCGCACGCAGCAAGGCCCGCACCAGGGCCTTCCAGATCCTCTTCGAGGCCGACCACCGCGGGGTCGACCCGCAGCAGGTCCTCGCCGACTGGGTGGCCCGCGCCCGCGAGCCCAGGCCCGACGAGGGCACCCCGCAGGTCGGTGAGTACACCATGGAGCTCATCGAGGGGTACGTCCAGCACGCTCGTCGCATCGACGACCTGATCGAGCAGTACTCCGTCGGCTGGTCGCTCGACCGGATGCCGATCGTGGACCGCAACGTCCTGCGGCTCGGTGCCTACGAGCTGATCTGGGAGGACGGCGTCCCGGACGCCGTCGTCCTGGACGAGGCCGTCGAGATCGCCAAGGAGTTCTCCACGGACGACTCCCCGGCCTTCGTCAACGGCATGCTCGCCCGCTTCCTGGAGCTGAAGCCGAGCATCCGCCGGTAGACAGGTGGACGTCGTGGACGGCCGTCGGACCCGAACAGGTGTCCGGCGGCCGTTCCGCGTTTCACCCGGTCGGCGTAGGGTGGTGGCCTACTTGTCAGTAACTTGACGTCCGGAACCACGCGTGAAGGGCAGGTCCCCCCAGATGACCACCGCGATCCGCAGCGAGTTCGACCAGGGCATCGCCCTGACCAGGCACCCCGAGGAGGCCGGCCGCTACGACGCCGAGCTCGGCGCCGGCTGGCAGATCGGCGGCGGGGTGAACGGCGGACTGCTGCTCGCGGTGGCCGGACACGCGCTGTCGCTGGAGCACGGCACCCACCCGGACCCGGTGTCGATCAGCGGTTACTACCTGTCCGCCTCCACCCCCGGCCCGGCCACCGTCCGCACCGAGGTGCTGCGCACCGGCCGCGGCCTGTCCACCGGCACCGCCTCGCTCAGCCAGGACGGCGTCGAGCGGCTGCGGGTGGTGGCCAGCCACGGCGACCTCGCCACCGCCGACGGTGAGGTGCGCACCAGCGCGCGGCCGCCGCAGCTGCCGCCGCCGGACCAGTGCATCGGCGTCGAGCACGCGCCCAAGGAGCTGATCGCCCAGGCCGCCCTGCTGGAGCGGTTCGACCTGCGGCTGGACCCGGCCACCATCGGCTGGGCGCTCGGGCAGCCCTCCGGCAACGGACGGATCCAGGGCTGGTTCCGGCTCGCCGACGGCCGCGAGCCCGACCCGCTGCTGCTCCTGCTGGTCGCCGACGCGCTGCCGCCGGTCACCTTCGACCTCGGCATGCCGGGCTGGGCGCCCACCATCGAGCTGACCGTCCACCTGCGCGCCAGGCCCGTGCCCGGCTGGCTGCGGGTCACCCACGCGACCCGCAACCTGGCCGGCGGCTACTTCGAGGAGGACGCGGAGGTCTGGGACGAGTCCGGCCGCCTGGTCGCGCAGTCCCGCCAGCTGGCCCGGGCGCCCCGCCCCTGACCCGGCGGCCCCGCATTACCGGTGGTTACATTCCTGTGACACGCCGTACGTGTGCGGCGCGCGCGGATGGGGAGGAAGACGGTCAGCGGCGAGCGTGCCGCGGACCGTCAACCCCCGAAGCCAGGAGCCACCGATGAGTCAAAAGGGTCGCGCCCGCCGTAACTCCGACTGCACCGCCGGCGGCTCGCGGCCCGCGGTGCGGGCGTCGCACCGGCCACAGCGGGCCGGCGGCGCCGAGCAGGCTTTTGTCATCGGGGTGCTGACCAACGCCGCGGACTTCGCCCGGGCCCGCGCCTGGGGGATCTCCGACGCCCCCGACCACGAGCGCTACCTGGCCGACGCCGCCGAGCTGCTGGCCGAGGCGCTGGAGCGGTTCGACACCGTCCGGGCCCGGATGTTCCACCCGCAGGACTTCGAGGAGTTCTGCGTGCTGCACGGGCTGGACCCGGCCGAGCCCGCCGCCCGCGACCGCTACCTGGTCAACCCGGCCCTGCAGACCCAGCTGCTGGCCTATCAGGGCGAGGAGCTGGCCGGGGACTTCGTGCCCCGCCTGGTGCGCGCCCGGGAGAACGGGCTGACGCTCTGCCACGCCGACCTGCTGCTCGACGGGGGCCTGTACGGGGGCGCGGGCGCGCCCGACGAGGAGCACGCCGCCTGGGTGCGCGCCGCCTACCAGCGCGGGGGCGAGGTGTTCCGCCGGATGCTGGTCGGCGCGGGGGCCGGCGTGTACGAGCTGCGCCTGCGGGTGGACGCGCCCGGCGGGAAGCTGACCGCCGCGGCTCGGGTCCTCCAGTGGGAGGACGGCGTGGTCCGGATCAACGACGAGGACCTGGAGCTGGTCTGCGCGGTGCTCTGCACCGGGCTGGCCCTGGAGCTGCCGGGCGTCGCGGTGCTGCACGGCTCGCAGGGCTCGGCCGCCTCCTGCGGGGAGTACCTGCAGGCTTCCTGGGCCTGGTCGAGCGGCGGGCAGGAGTGGGCGCCGGCCGAGCGGCCGGTCCGGCTGGACGGCGTGGCGGCGCAGCCCGGCTACAGCCTGGGAACGGTCTGCTGACGGCTCCGCCGCGGGGCCCCCTCCCGGGGCCCCGACACCGCGGCGCGGCCCCCGGTCAGGGGAGCCGCGCCGTGACGTTTCTGCTTGCGGGTACGACCGGAAATCAGGCCGGGTCGTCCCCGGATCCGCCGGCGGGAGCCGGTGCGGCGAGCCTCAGCTCGCGTCCTCCTCGCGCACCGCGCGGCGCGCGTCGGGGTTCAGCACGCCCCAGGAGATCAGCTGCTCGGTGAGGATCGACGGCGACTGGTCGTAGATGACGGCCAGGGTGCGCAGGTCGTCCTGACGGATCGACAGCACCTTTCCGTTGTAGTCACCGCGCTGGCTCTGGATGGTCGCCGCGTAGCGCTGCAGCGGGCCGGCCTTCTCGGAAGGGACCTGGGTCAGTCTCTCCAGGTCGAGGACCAGGCGCGGCGGCGGCTCGGCCGCGCCGCCGGGCGTACCGCCGGGCAGCAGCTCCTGCACCGGGACGCCGTAGAACTCCGCCAGTTCGGCCAGCCGCTGCACGGTGACCGCACGGTCACCGCGCTCGTACGAGCCGACGACGACTGCCTTCCAGCGCCCCTGGGACTTCTCCTCGACACCGTGCAGGGAGAGACCCTGCTGAGTGCGGATCGCTCGGAGCTTGCCTCCGAGTTGCTTCGCGTAGTCGCTGGACATTGATCTCCCCGGACGAGATTGCTTCGCGTTCAGTGGTGGGTCACGGGCGATTGCCGACGCCGTTACCGGTGGGTCCGACGTCCGTCTCGTAACTCACTGTGAGGTTACGTAGAGTAAGGTAGTTGCGTCAAGCCGAATGGGGCAGTCGTGCGAATGGCCCGCATCGTCGGCGCGTCCGGAGTGTTAACCCCGGGAAGCGGAATGATGGCCGTCTGTTTGCGATCCGGCGCGCTGCTAGGATGGCCCGAAGCCCACGCCCGGTCGGCGGGGGCAGTCCCAGACATCCTTTAAGACCCGTCCCGTGAGGCGGGGAAGGAGGTCCGCTTCGGCATGACCACACACCATGAACCGACGCCCCGGGCACCGCACCAGGTGCTGGACGGCACGGACATCGCCCGGGTCCTCACCCGGATAGCGCACGAGATCGTCGAGCGCGCCAAGGGCGCGGAGGACGTCGTGCTGCTCGGCATCCACACCAGGGGCGTCCACCTCGCCCGCCGCCTGCACGGCCGGCTGGCCCAGATCACCGGGCGCGAGATCCCGCTGGGCACCCTGGACATCACCATGTACCGGGACGACCTGCGGCTGAAGCCCGCCCGCGCCCTGGAGCACACCGAGATCCCGCCCGGCGGCATCGACGGCAAGCTCGTCATCCTCGTCGACGACGTGCTCTTCTCCGGCCGGACCATCCGCGCCGCGCTCGACGCGCTGAACGACATCGGCCGCCCGCGCGCCGTCCAACTCGCCGTCCTGGTCGACCGCGGCCACCGCGAGCTGCCGATCCGCGCCGACTACGTCGGCAAGAACCTCCCCACCTCGCTGCGCGAGGCCGTTCAGGTGCGCCTGTCCGACAGCGACGGCGTGGACGCCGTCCTGGTCGGCGACCGCGACTTCGCCGCCCGCAGCTCGCAGGCCCTGGCTCCCCAGTCTTCCGAACCGCACCTCCCGGAGTAACCCGCGTGAAGCGCCACCTCGTCTCCGCCGCCGATCTCAGCCGCGACGACGCGCTGCTGATCCTGGACACCGCCGAGGAGCTGGCCCAGCTCTCCGGCCGGGCCGTGAAGAAGCTGCCCACGCTGCGCGGCCGCACCGTCGTCAACCTCTTCTTCGAGGACTCCACCCGGACGAAGACCTCCTTCGAGGTCGCCGAGAAGCGCCTCTCGGCCGACGTCATCAACTTCTCCGCCAAGGGCTCCTCGGTCTCCAAGGGCGAGAGCCTCAAGGACACCGCGCTGACCCTCCAGGCGATGGGCGCCGACGCGGTGGTCATCCGCCACCACGCCTCCGGCGCCCCGGCCCGGCTGGCCCAGTCCGACTGGCTGCACGGCAGTGTGATCAACGCCGGTGACGGCACCCACGAGCACCCCACCCAGGCGCTGCTCGACGCCTTCACCATGCGCCGCCACCTCAACCCGGGCAGCGGCAACGACCTGGCCGGGCGCCACGTGACCATCGTCGGCGACGTCCTGCACAGCCGGGTCGCCCGATCCAACGTCCACCTGCTGAACACCCTCGGCGCGCAGGTCACCTTCGTCGCCCCGCCCACGCTGCTGCCGATCGGGGTCGAGAACTGGCCCTGCGAGATCAGCTACGACCTCGACGCCGTGCTGCCCAAGACGGACGCGCTGATGATGCTGCGGGTGCAGCGCGAGCGGATGAACGCCGCGTTCTTCCCGACCGAGCGCGAGTACAGCCGCCGCTACGGCATGAACGGCCGCCGGATGGCCCAGCTGCCGGACCACGCGATCGTGATGCACCCCGGCCCGATGGTCCGCGGCATGGAGATCACCGCCGAGGTCGCCGACTCGCCGCGCTGCACCGCCATCGAGCAGGTCGCCAACGGCGTCTCCGTCCGGATGGCCGTCCTGTACCTGCTGCTCGGCGGAGCCACCCTCGCCGACACCACCCGCACCGACTCCGTGGAGACCGCCCAGTGACCAGCTACCTGATCCGTAACGCCAAGATCCTGGGCGGCGCCCCGCAGGACCTCCACCTCGCCGACGGCGTGATCCAGGAGATCGGCACCGGCCTGACGGTCGAGGCGGACATCGAGATCGACGCCACCGGGCTGATCGCCCTGCCCGGCCTGGTCGACCTCCACACCCACCTGCGCGAGCCCGGCCGCGAGGACGCCGAGACCGTGCTCACCGGCACCCGGGCCGCCGCGATGGGCGGCTTCACCGCCGTGCACGCGATGGCCAACACCACCCCGGTGGCCGACACCGCCGGCGTGGTCGAGCAGGTCTGGCGGCTCGGCCAGGAGTCCGGCTACTGCGACGTGCAGCCGGTCGGCGCCGTCACCGTCGGCCTGGAGGGCAAGAAGCTCGCCGAGCTCGGCGCGATGCACGAGTCCGCCGCGGGCGTCCGGGTCTTCTCCGACGACGGCAAGTGCGTGGACGACGCGGTGCTGATGCGTCGCGCCCTGGAGTACGTCAAGGCCTTCGACGGCGTCGTCGCCCAGCACGCCCAGGAGCCGCGGCTGACCGAGGGCGCCCAGATGAACGAGGGCCAGGTCTCCGGCGAGCTCGGGCTCGGCGGCTGGCCCGCCGTCGCCGAGGAGTCGATCATCGCCCGCGACGTGCTGCTCGCCGCGCACGTCGGCTCCCGGCTGCACGTCTGCCACCTCTCCACCGCCGGCTCGGTCGAGATCGTCCGCTGGGCCAAGTCCAAGGGCTGGGACGTCACCGCCGAGGTGACCCCGCACCACCTGCTGCTCACCGACGAGCTGGTCCGCACCTACGACCCGGTGTACAAGGTGAACCCGCCGCTGCGCACCGCCGAGGACGTCCAGGCGCTGCGCAAGGCGCTGGCCGACGGCACCATCGACGCCGTCGCCACCGACCACGCGCCGCACCCGGCCGAGGACAAGGACTGCGAGTGGGCCGTGGCCGCGATGGGCATGGTCGGCCTGGAGACCGCGCTGTCGGTCGTGCAGCAGACCATGGTCGACACCGGCCTGCTGAACTGGGAGGCCGTCGCGGACCGGATGTCGCACCGCCCGGCCCGGATCGGCCGTCTCAGCGGCCACGGCCGGCCGATCTCGGTGGGTGAGCCCGCCAACCTGGTGCTGTTCGATCCCGCGTACCGTGGAGCCGTGAACCCGGACAGCTTCGCCACCCGCAGCCGCAACACCCCCTACAAGGGCCTGGACCTGCCCGGACGGGTGCACGCCACCTTCCTGCGCGGGCGCGCCACCGTGCTGGCCGGGGAGCTCGCCGAGCAGGGCGGCACGGAGTGATGCTCCACGCCACGCTCGCCCAGGAGCAGGCGAAGGTCACCGACTGGCCCGGTTACATCGGCTGGTCCATCGGCCTGCTGATCGTGATCGGCCTGGTCTACTGGCTGATGCGCCAGGGCTGGAACTGGCGGCGCACCCTGCAGTCCGGCATCCCGCCGCTGCCGGCCGTGCCGGACCGCGCCGGGCGCACCATCCTGGAGACCAGCGGTCGGTACCACGGCACGACCACCGCCGGGAACTGGCTCGACCGGGTCGTCGCCCACGGCCTGGGCACCCGCAGCCGCGCCGACCTCACCCTCGGCGAGGACGGCCTGCTGGTGCAGCGCCCCGGTGACGTCGACTTCTGGATCCCGGCCGAGCACCTGACCGGTGCCCGCACGGACTCCGGGATCGCCGGCAAGGTCGTCCCCTCCGGGCTGCTCGTCGTCAGCTGGGCGCACGAGGGCACCGAGCTGGACTCCGGCTTCCGTGCCGACCACCCCGACGAGCACGCCGCCTGGGTCGAGGCGATCGCTCTACTCGCAACACGTACGAAGACGAAGACGGAAGAGGCCGCGCAATGACCGCACCTGCCCCCACCACGCAGCGCCAACGGCGGGAACGAGTGCCTGCCGTGCTCGTCCTGGAGGACGGCCGGACCTTCCGCGGACAGGCCTACGGCGCCATCGGCGAGACCTTCGGCGAGGCGGTCTTCAACACCGGCATGTCCGGATACCAGGAGACCCTCACCGACCCGTCGTACCACCGCCAGGTGGTCGTGATGACCGCCCCGCAGATCGGCAACACCGGCTGGAACGACGAGGACGACGAGTCCAAGCAGATCTGGGTCGCCGGCTACGTGGTGCGCGACCCCGCCCGGGTCGCCTCCAACTGGCGCTCCCTGCGCCCGCTCGACGAGGAGCTCGTCAACCAGGGCGTCGTCGGCATCAGCGGCATCGACACCCGCGCGCTGACCCGCCACCTGCGCGAGCGCGGCGCGATGCGCTGCGGCATCTTCTCCGGCGAGGCGCTGGCCGACCCGGCCGCCCTGCTCGCCCGGGTGCAGCAGTCGCCCGAGATGAAGGGCGCCGACCTGTGCGCCGAGGTCGCCACCACCGAGCCGTACGTGGTGCCCGCGATCGGTGAGAAGCGCTTCACCGTCGCCGCGCTGGACCTCGGCATCAAGGCGATGACCCCGCAGCGGATGGCCGAGCGCGGCATCGAGGTGCACGTGCTGCCGGCCAACTCCACCCTGGAGGACGTCTACGCCGTCAACCCGGACGGCGTCTTCTTCTCCAACGGCCCGGGCGACCCGGCCACCGCCGACCACCAGGTCGCCGTCGCGCAGGGCGTGCTGGAGCGCAGGACCCCGTTCTTCGGGATCTGCTTCGGCAACCAGATCCTCGGCCGCGCCCTGGGCTTCGGCACCTACAAGCTCAAGTACGGCCACCGCGGCATCAACCAGCCGGTGCAGGACCGCACCACCGGCAAGGTCGAGGTGACCGCCCACAACCACGGCTTCGCCGTGAACGCCCCGCTGGACAAGGTGAGCGACACCCCCTACGGGCGGGTCGAGGTCTCCCACGTCTGCCTCAACGACGACGTGGTCGAGGGCCTGCAGGCACTCGACGTCCCCGCCTTCAGCGTGCAGTACCACCCCGAAGCGGCCGCCGGTCCGCACGACGCCGCCTACCTGTTCGACCGCTTCGTGAAGCTCATGGAGGGCCAGCGTGCCTAAGCGCAGTGACATCAAGTCCGTCCTGGTGATCGGCTCCGGCCCGATCGTGATCGGCCAGGCCGCCGAGTTCGACTACTCGGGTACGCAGGCCTGCCGGGTCCTCAAGGCCGAGGGCCTGCGGGTCGTGCTGGTCAACTCCAACCCGGCCACGATCATGACCGACCCGGAGATCGCCGACGCCACCTACGTCGAGCCGATCACCCCGGAGTTCGTCGAGAAGATCATCGCCAAGGAGCGCCCCGACGCGCTGCTGCCGACCCTGGGCGGCCAGACCGCGCTCAACACCGCGATCTCGCTGCACGCGGCGGGCACGCTGGAGAAGTACGGCGTCGAGCTGATCGGCGCCGACGTCGAGGCGATCAACAAGGGCGAGGACCGCGAGCTCTTCAAGGGCGTCGTCGAGGCCGTCAACGCCAAGATCGGCCACGGCGAGTCCGCCCGCTCGGTCATCTGCCACACCATGGACGAGGTGCTGGCCGGCGTCGACACGCTCGGCGGCTACCCGGTCGTCGTGCGCCCCTCCTTCACCATGGGCGGCGCCGGCTCCGGCTTCGCCCACAACGAGGAGGACCTGCGCCGCATCGCCGGCCAGGGCCTGACCCTCTCGCCGACCACCGAGGTGCTCCTGGAGGAGTCCATCCTCGGCTGGAAGGAGTACGAGCTGGAGCTGATGCGCGACAAGAACGACAACGTCGTGGTCGTCTGCTCCATCGAGAACTTCGACCCGATGGGCGTGCACACCGGTGACTCGATCACCGTCGCCCCGGCGATGACCCTCACCGACCGCGAGTACCAGATCCTGCGCGACATCGGCATCGCCGTCATCCGCGAGGTCGGCGTCGACACCGGCGGCTGCAACATCCAGTTCGCGGTCAACCCCGAGGACGGCCGGGTCATCGTCATCGAGATGAACCCGCGGGTCTCCCGCTCCTCGGCGCTCGCCTCCAAGGCCACCGGCTTCCCGATCGCCAAGATCGCCGCCAAGCTGGCCGTCGGCTACACCCTGGACGAGATCCCCAACGACATCACCGAGCAGACCCCGGCCTCCTTCGAGCCGACCCTCGACTACGTCGTCGTCAAGGTGCCGCGGTTCGCGTTCGAGAAGTTCCCGAGCGCCGACGCCACCCTGACCACCACCATGAAGTCCGTCGGCGAGGCCATGGCCATGGGCCGCAACTTCCCCGAGGCGCTGCAGAAGGCGCTGCGCTCGCTGGAGAAGAAGGGCTCCCAGTTCTCCTGGACCGGCCCCGTCGGCGACAAGGCGGAGCTGCTGGCCAAGGCGGTCGTGCCGACCGACGGCCGGATCAACACCGTGATGGACGCCGTCCGGGCCGGCGCCACCCCGGAGGAGGTCTTCGAGTACACCAAGATCGACCCGTGGTTCGTCGACCAGCTCTTCCTGCTGGACGAGATCGCCGGCGAGCTGGCCGAGGCCGCCGAGCTCACCCCCGACCTGCTGCGCCACGCCAAGCGGCACGGCTTCTCCGACCAGCAGATCGGCGAGATCCGCGGCCTGAAGCCGGACGTGGTCCGCGAGGTGCGCCACGCCCTCGGCATCCGCCCGGTGTTCAAGACCGTCGACACCTGCGCCGCCGAGTTCGCCGCCAAGACCCCGTACTTCTACTCGTCCTACGACGAGGAGAACGAGGTCGCCCCGCGCACCAAGCCCGCCGTGATCATCCTGGGCTCCGGCCCGAACCGCATCGGCCAGGGCATCGAGTTCGACTACTCCTGCGTGCACGCCTCCTTCGCGCTCGCCGAGGCCGGGTACGAGACCGTCATGGTCAACTGCAACCCGGAGACCGTCTCCACCGACTACGACACCTCCGACCGGCTCTACTTCGAGCCGCTCACCCTGGAGGACGTGCTGGAGATCGTCCACGCCGAGCAGCAGGCCGGCCCGCTCGCCGGTGTGATCGTCCAGCTCGGCGGCCAGACCCCGCTGGGCCTGGCCCAGGCGCTCAAGGACAACGGCGTGCCGATCGTCGGCACCCAGCCCGAGGCGATCGACCTCGCCGAGGAGCGCGGCGCCTTCGGCCGCGTCCTGCGCGACGCCGGCCTGCCGGCCCCCAAGCACGGCACCGCCTTCTCCTTCGAGGAGGCCAAGGCGATCGCCGACGAGATCGGCTACCCCGTGCTCGCCCGCCCGTCCTACGTGCTCGGCGGCCGTGGCATGGAGATCGTCTACGACGAGGCCTCGCTCGCCTCCTACCTGGAGCGCCACGCCGGCCTGATCTCCGAGCACCCGGTGCTCATCGACCGCTTCCTCGACGACGCGGTGGAGATCGACGTCGACGCGCTCTACGACGGCACCGAGCTCTACCTCGGCGGCGTCATGGAGCACATCGAGGAGGCCGGCATCCACTCCGGCGACTCCGCCTGCGCGCTGCCCCCGATCACCCTCGGCGGCCACGACATCAAGCGCCTGCGCACCTCCACCGAGGCCATCGCGCGCGGTGTCGGCGTCCGCGGTCTGATCAACATCCAGTTCGCCCTCTCCGGCGACATCCTCTACGTGCTGGAGGCCAACCCGCGCGCCTCCCGCACCGTCCCGTTCACCTCCAAGGCGACCGCCGTGCCGCTGGCCAAGGCCGCCGCCCGGATCTCGCTCGGCGCCACCATCGCCGAGCTGCGCGCCGAGGGCCTGCTCCCGGCCGAGGGCGACGGCGGCACGCTGCCCGCCGACGCGCCGATCGCGGTCAAGGAGGCCGTGATGCCGTGGAGCCGCTTCCGCGACATCCACGGCCGCGGGGTGGACACGGTGCTCGGCCCGGAGATGCGCTCGACCGGTGAGGTCATGGGCATCGACAAGGTGTTCGGCACCGCCTACGCGAAGGCGCAGTCCGGTGCGTACGGCGCGCTGCCGACCAAGGGCAAGGTCTTCGTCTCGGTGGCCAACCGGGACAAGCGCAACCTGGTCTTCCCGGCCCGCGCGCTGGTCAACCTCGGCTTCGAGGTGCTCGCCACCGCCGGCACCGCCGAGGTGCTCCAGCGCGGCGGCATCCCGTCCACGCTGGTGCGCAAGCACAGCGAGGGCGAGGGCCCGAACGGCGAGCGGACCATCGTCCAGCTGATCCACGACGGTGAGGTCGACCTCATCATCAACACGCCGTACGGCACCGGCGGCCGCCTCGACGGCTACGAGATCCGCACCGCGGCCGTGGCCCGCGCGGTGCCCTGCCTGACCACCGTCCAGGCGATGGGCGCGGCCGTGCAGGGCATGGACGCGCTGCTGCGCGACGAGGTCGGGGTGATGTCGCTCCAGGAGCACGCCGAGCTGATCAACGCCGGCCGCAAGTAGCACCACCGCAGTGGGGGGCACCGGAACAGCCGGGTGCCCCCCACTGCCATGACCGCCCCGCCCGTCACCCACCGCCACCCTTCCTCCGACGGGCGGCGCCCGCGCCCATCTGCTCTCTCCGCTCCGGGAGTTGAACCACCCTTGTACAAGCTTCTGTTCGACCTGGTCTTCAAGAAGATGGACCCCGAGAAGGCCCACCACCTCGCCTTCTTCTGGATCCGCCTCGGCTCCTCGGTGCCCGGCCTGCGCAGCCTGGTGCGGCTGGTGCTCGCCCCGCGCGACCGGGCCCTGCGCACCCGTGCCCTCGGCCTCGACCTGCCCGGCCCGTTCGGCCTGGCGGCCGGCTTCGACAAGAACGGCGTCGGCATCGACGGCCTGTCGATGCTCGGCTTCGACTACGTCGAGATCGGCACCGTCACCGGCGAGCCCCAGCCCGGCAACCCGGCGCCCCGGCTGTTCCGCCTGGTCGAGGACCGCGCGCTGATCAACCGGATGGGCTTCAACAACCAGGGCTCGGCCCGGGTCGCGGCCCGGCTGGCCGCCCGCCCGCACACCAGCTCCACCCCGGTGATCGGCGTCAACATCGGCAAGACCAAGGTGGTCGAGGAGGCCGACGCCGTCGCCGACTACGTGAAGTCCACCGAGCGGCTGGCCAAGTACGCCGACTACCTGGTGGTCAACGTCAGCTCGCCGAACACCCCCGGGCTGCGCAACCTCCAGGCCGTGGACCACCTGCGGCCGCTGCTCGCCGCCGTCCGCGAGGCCGCCGACCGCAGCACCGCCCACCGCGTGCCGCTGCTCGTCAAGATCGCCCCCGACCTGGCCGACGAGGACGTCGACGCGGTCGCCGACCTCGCCCTGGAGCTGGGCCTGGACGGCATCATCGCCACCAACACCACGATCGGCCGCGAGGGCCTGCGCACCGACGCCGGGCGGGTCGCGGAGATCGGCATGGGCGGCCTGTCCGGCGCCCCGCTCAAGGCCCGTGCCCTGGAGGTGCTCCAGCGGCTGCGCGCCCGCACCGAGGGCCGGCTGACCCTGGTCTCGGTCGGCGGCATCGAGACCGCCGAGGACGCCTGGCAGCGGATCGTCCACGGCGCCGACCTGGTCCAGGGCTACAGCGCCTTCATCTACGAGGGCCCGTTCTGGTGCCGGCGGATCCACAAGGGCCTGTCCGCCAAGGTCCGCGCGGGCGGCTTCCGCAGCCTGGCCGACGCCGTCGGCAGCGCCGTGCGCAGCTCCTGAACCCCCTCCCCACCCCTCCGGAAAGAGACGACATGACCCTCGCCCCGTTCGGCGCCCGGCTGCGCCAGGCCCTCGACACCCGCGGCCAGCTCTGCGTCGGCATCGACCCGCACGCCTCCCTGCTCGCCGCCTGGGGGCTCGGCGACGACCTCGCCGGGCTGGAGACCTTCAGCCGCACCGTGGTCGAGGCGCTGGCCGACCGGGTGGCCGTGCTCAAGCCGCAGGCCGCCTTCTTCGAGCGCTTCGGCAGCAAGGGCGTCGCGGTGCTGGAGAAGACCGTGGAAGAGGCCCGGGCGGCCGGCGCGCTGGTCCTGATGGACGCCAAGCGCGGTGACATCGGCTCCACCATGGCCGCGTACGCCGAGGCCTTCCTGTCGCCGGGCAGCCCGCTGTTCTCGGACGCGCTGACGGTCAGCCCGTACCTGGGCTTCGGCTCGCTGCGCCCGGCCCTGGACCTGGCCCGGGAGCAGGGCTGCGGCGTGTTCGCGCTGGCGCTCACCTCCAACCCGGAGGGCGCCGAGGTGCAGCGGGCGGTGGGCGCGGACGGCGAGCCGGTCGCGGCCTCGGTGCTGCGTCAGCTGGCGGCCGAGAACGAGGGCGCCGCGCCGCTCGGCTCCTTCGGCGCGGTGGTCGGCGCGACGCTGGCCGACGCGGGCGTGGAACTGGCCATCAACGGCCCGCTGCTGGCCCCCGGGATCGGCGCCCAGGGCGCGACCATGGCCGACCTGCCGCGGGTGTTCGGCGCCTCGGTGATCAACGTGGTGCCGAGCGTCAGCCGGGACGTGCTCAAGCACGGCCCCTCGGTGCCGGCGCTGCGGGAGGCGGCGGAGCGCTTCGTCGGCGAGTTCGCGGACGCCGTCAAGTAGCGGAACCCGTCCTTCAGGTAGCCGCGCGGTGACCCTGCGGAGTGTCCGCAGGACCGCGCGGTGGCCGCCGAAGCGACGTGAGCGCCGTCACATCGGCACCGCCAAAGTCTCGCAATCGCGGTCATTTTGCCCTGGAAAGTCCTGGTCGGCCTTGGCTGACCAGGACTTTTCGTGTTCTTTTCCTGACGTGGCGCCGCAATCCGGGTAGTGTCCGGCGATAGGTCATCGGCGAGCCGCTATTTCCGTGGCTCCCGCAGGTCAGGGCCTTGTGGTTCCCCTTGCGGACGGTGTCCTCGGTACCGAACCAGTCCTAGCTCAATCCATCCATCCACACCCTGAGGTGAACGGCGTGGCCCTTCCGCCCCTTACCCCTGAACAGCGCACCGCCGCGCTCGCCAAGGCCGCCGAGGCTCGCCGGGAGCGCGCCGAGGTCAAGAACCGGCTCAAGCACTCCGGCGCCTCCCTGCACGAGGTGATCAAGGCCGGAAAGGCCGACAACGACGTCATCGGCAAGATGAAGGTCTCGGCCCTGCTGGAGTCTCTTCCGGGCGTCGGCAAGGTCCGCGCCAAGCAGATCATGGAGCGCCTCGGCATCAGCGAGAGCCGGCGCGTCCGCGGCCTCGGTACGAACCAGATCGCTTCCCTGGAGCGGGAGTTCGGCGGTGGCGCCGCCTGACCGTGCCCCCGTGGTCCCAGGATCCCCCGCGATCCGGGATAATCGGTGCATGAGTGAGCGTCCGCGGCTGACCGTGCTCTCCGGCCCTTCGGGGGTCGGCAAGAGCACGGTCGTCGCTCATATGAGGAAGATGCACCCCGAGGTCTGGCTCTCGGTGTCGGCGACGACCCGGCGCCCGAGGCCGGGCGAGAAGAACGGGGTCCAGTACCACTTCGTCGACAACGACGAGTTCGACAAGCTGGTCGCCAACGGCGAGTTGCTGGAGTGGGCCGAGTTCGCCGGGAACCGTTACGGGACCCCGCGCGCGGCCGTGCAGGAGAAGCTGGAGCGCGGCGAGCCGGTGCTCCTGGAGATCGACCTCCAGGGCGCCCGGCAGGTGCGCGAGTCGATGCCCGAGGCGCAGCTGGTCTTCCTGGCTCCGCCGAGCTGGGACGAGCTGGTCCGCCGGCTGACCGGCCGGGGCACCGAGCCGCAGGACGTGATCGAGAAGCGGCTGGAGGCGGCCAAGGTCGAACTCGCGGCCGAGCCCGAGTTCGACACGACCCTTGTCAACACCTCCGTCGAGCAGGTAGCGGCCGAACTGCTAGCCTTGCTCGGTGTAGCCTGACCTGTCTGTCTTTTCCACCCTTTCGGAAGGTTTTAGCGTGTCCTCTTCCATGACCGCGCCCGAGGGCATCATCAACCCGCCGATCGACGAGCTGCTCGAGGCCACCGACTCCAAGTACAGCCTCGTGATCTACGCCGCCAAGCGCGCGCGCCAGATCAACGCGTACTACTCCCAGCTCGGCGAGGGCCTGCTGGAGTACGTCGGCCCGCTGGTCGACACCCACGTGCACGAGAAGCCGCTGTCGATCGCGCTGCGCGAGATCAACGCGGGCATGCTGACCGCCGAGGCGATCGAGGCTGCCTGAGGCAGTCGCAGAGTTTCGGAAGGGCCCGGCGGAATCGTTTCCGCCGGGCCCTTCGGCGTTCCCGGCGGCCCGCGGGTGTTCCCCGACGGCCCTTCGGCGCTCGCCGGAGGGCAGGGCGCGGTGCGGGGGCCGACCGGGGGGCCGTAGGGTGGGCGCGTTCGCGGCACGGCCGCGACGCGTTCCCGATGCGTTCCCGAGGCGGAGAAAGGCCGGTAGATGACCCTGAGTGCGGACGCCCCCCGCGTGGTCCTCGGCGTGAGCGGCGGGATCGCCGCGTACAAGGCGTGCGAGCTGCTGCGCCGCTTCACCGAGTCCGGCCACCAGGTCACCGTCGTGCCGACCGCCGCCGCGCTGCACTTCGTCGGCGAGGCGACCTGGGCGGCGCTGTCCGGCCGCCCGGCCGCCACCGAGACCTGGGAGCGCGTCCACGAGGTGCCGCACGTGCGGATCGGGCAGCAGGCCGACCTGGTGGTGGTCGCCCCGGCCACCGCCGACCTGATCGCCAAGGCCGCCCACGGCCTCGCCGACGACCTGCTCACCAACACCCTGCTCACCGCCCGCTGTCCGGTCGTGGTGGCGCCCGCCATGCACACCGAGATGTGGGAGCACCCGGCCACCCGGGACAACGTGGCCACGCTGCGCCGCCGGGGCGTGATCGTGCTGGAGCCGGCCGTCGGGCGGCTGACCGGCAAGGACACCGGGAAGGGCCGGCTGCCCGAGCCGTCGGCGATCTTCGAGGCCTGCCGGGCCGTGCTGCGCCGCGGCGGGGCGGTGCCGACCGACCTGGCGGGCCGGCACGTGGTGGTCTCGGCCGGCGGCACCCGCGAGCCGCTGGACCCGGTGCGCTACCTGGGCAACCGGTCCTCCGGCAAGCAGGGCTACGCGCTCGCCGTGACGGCCGCGGCGCGCGGGGCCCGGGTGACGTTGCTCTCGGCCAACGCCGAGCTGCCGGACCCGGCCGGGGTGGACGTGGTGCACGTGTCGACCGCGCTGGGGCTGCGCGAGGCGGCGCTGAAGGCGGTCCAGGACGCGGACGCCGTGGTGATGGCCGCGGCGGTGGCGGACTTCCGGCCCGCCGAGTACGCGACCGGCAAGATCAAGAAGGTCGAGGGCGTCGAGCCGGCGCCCGTCGCCCTGGTCCGCAATCCGGACATCCTGGCCGAACTGTCGGCCCACCGGGCCCGTTCGGGTCAACTCGTGGTGGGTTTCGCGGCGGAGACCGACGACGTGCTCGCCAACGGTCGGGCCAAGCTCGCCCGCAAGGGTTGTGACCTGCTCGTGGTGAACGAGGTGGGCAACGGCAAGGCCTTCGGCACCGACGTCAACGAGGCCGTGGTGCTGGGCTCGGACGGCAGTGAGACGGCCGTTCCGGTGGGCCCGAAGGAGGCGCTCGCGGACGTGGTCTGGGATCTGGTCGCAAAGCGGCTGGAAACGGGCGGCAACTGATCGGAACCGCTCGCGCGGCGGTCGAGAATTCCTGAAGCGGGTGACGTTCGGCGGAACCAGACCGTTAGACTCCAGGAATCAAGTCTTTCCGGAGTTCCCCGGGTCGCCCCGGGGAACTTCAGTCAGCAGCCGCTGCAACCCCAGGGAGCGCTGTGTCTCGCCGCCTGTTCACCTCGGAGTCCGTCACCGAGGGACACCCCGACAAGATCGCTGACCAGATCAGCGACACCATCCTTGACGCTCTCCTGCGGGAGGACCCGACGTCCCGGGTCGCCGTGGAGACGCTCATCACCACCGGCCAGGTGCACGTGGCCGGCGAGGTGACCACCAAGGCGTACGCGCCGATCGCCCAGCTCGTCCGGGACAAGATCCTGGAGATCGGCTACGACAGCTCCAAGAAGGGCTTCGACGGCGCCTCCTGCGGCGTCTCGGTGTCCATCGGCGCCCAGTCGCCCGACATCGCGCAGGGCGTCGACACCGCGTACGAGGCCCGTGTCGAGGGCGACGAGGACGACCTGGACAAGCAGGGCGCCGGCGACCAGGGCCTGATGTTCGGCTACGCGTCCGACGAGACGCCCGAGCTCATGCCGCTGCCGATCACCCTGGCGCACCGCCTCTCCCGCCGCCTGACCGAGGTGCGCAAGAACGGGACCATCCCCTACCTGCGCCCCGACGGCAAGACCCAGGTCACCATCGAGTACGACGGCGACAAGGCCGTCCGCCTGGACACCGTCGTCGTCTCCACCCAGCACGCCAGCGACATCGACCTGGAGTCGCTGCTCACCCCGGACATCCGCGAGTTCGTGGTCGAGCCGGAGCTGAAGGCGCTGGCCGAGCAGGGCATCAAGCTGACCACCGAGGGCTACCGCCTGCTGGTCAACCCGACCGGCCGCTTCGAGATCGGCGGCCCGATGGGCGACGCCGGCCTCACCGGCCGCAAGATCATCATCGACACCTACGGCGGCATGGCCCGCCACGGTGGCGGCGCCTTCTCCGGCAAGGACCCGTCCAAGGTGGACCGCTCGGCCGCGTACGCGATGCGCTGGGTGGCGAAGAACATCGTCGCCGCCGGCCTCGCCCGCCGCGCCGAGGTGCAGGTCGCGTACGCGATCGGCAAGGCCGAGCCGGTCGGCCTGTTCGTGGAGACCTTCGGCACCGAGACCGTGCCGGTCCTCACCATCCAGAAGGCCGTCTCCGAGGTCTTCGACCTGCGTCCGGCCGCGATCATCCGCGACCTGGACCTGCTGCGCCCGATCTACTCGCAGACCGCGGCGTACGGCCACTTCGGCCGTGAGCTGCCGGAGTTCACCTGGGAGCGCACCGACCGGGTGGAGCAGCTGAAGGCCGCCGTCCAGGACTGACCTCTGCGGCACCCGCGCCCGCGGCTCGTCGCCGGAGGCGCGCGCCCGCGGCCCGTGCGTCCGTAGCGCCTGAAGCGGCGCCCGCCCCCGAACGGGGGTGGGCGCCGCTTCGTGCATTGTCGGTGTGACCTGGTAGTACTTGGTGGCGATGAGCAGCACAGGGGAGAACGGGGCCGCCGAGCCGGAGCAGCTGGCGTTCATCCGGGAGACGGTCAAGCGGGCCAAGCCGCGCACCTGGCACGGGGCCAAGCGGGCCGAGCACCTGCCGGTGGCCCGGGTCGTGGTGGACAAGGGCGTGCTCACCATCGACAAGCTCTTCGACTACGAGGTGCCGGCCGCCATGGCCGAGGAGGCCCAGCCCGGGGTGCGGGTGCGGGTGCGGTTCGGGGCACGGGTGGTGAAGGGCCAGCGCGAGGGCGGCGAACTGCACGACGGGTTCATCGTCGCCCGGCTGGAGAAGAGCGACTTCGCCGGACCGCTCGCCCCGCTCGCCCAGGTGCTCTCGCCCGAGCCGGTGCTCACCCCGCAGCTGCTGCGGCTGTGCCGGACCGTCGCCGACCGGTACGCCGGGACACTGGCCGACGTGCTCCAGCTGGCCGTCCCGCCCCGGCACGCCAAGGCCGAGGCCGAGCCCTCGCCGCCGCCGCTGCCGCGCCCGGCCGCCCCGGCCCCCGGCGGCTGGCAGCGCTACCCGGCCGGGCCCGACTTCCTCGCCGCGCTCGCCGGGGGCGCCGCGCCGCGCGCGGTCTGGGCGGCGCTGCCCGGCCCCGGCTGGCCGTACGAGATCGCCCGGGCGGTGGCCGCGACCCTCGCCGGCGGCCGCGGCGCGCTGGTCGTGCTCCCGGAGGGGCGCTCGGTGGCCCGGGTCGACCAGGCCCTGACCGAACTGCTCGGCCCCGGGATGCACGTGGCACTGGAGGCCGACCTCGGCCCGCGCGAGCGCTACAAGCGCTGGCTCGCGGTGAGCCGCGGCTCGGTGCACGCGGTGATCGGGACCAGGGCCACCATGTTCGCGCCGGTCCGGGACCTCGGGCTGGTCGTCGTCTGGTCGGACGGGGACGGCAGCCACAGCGACCCGCGCGCCCCGCACCCGCACGTGCGCGAGGTGGCGCTGCTGCGCGCCGCCGAGGAGGGCGCGGCGGTGCTGCTCGGCGGGCACGCGGTGACGGTGGAGGGCGCCCAGCTGGTCAGCACCGGCTGGGCGCGCCCGCTGGTCGCGGACCGGGAGACGGTGCGGCAGGTCGCGCCCCGGGTGCGGACCGTCACCGACCAGGACCAGCACCGGGACGCCGCCGCCCAGGCCGCCCGGCTGCCCTCGGTGGCCTGGGAGGCCGCCCGGGAGTCGCTGGCCGCCGGGCACCCGGTGCTCATCCAGGTACCCCGGCGCGGCTACGTGCCCCGGCTGGCCTGCGGGCGCTGCCGGACCCCCGCGCGCTGCCGGCGCTGCGAAGGGCCGCTGGAGGCGCCCTCGGCGGATGCCCCGCTGTGCTGCGGCTGGTGCGGGGAGGCGGAGAACGACTGGCACTGCCCCGAGTGCGGGTCCTTCCGGCTGCGGGCCCAGGTGGTCGGGGCCCGGCGGACGGCGGAGGAACTCGGCAAGGCGTTCCCGCGCCTCCCGGTGCGGACCTCGGGCCGGGAAGCGGTGCTCACCACCGTGCCCGACGAGCCCTCACTGGTGATCTCCACCCCCGGTGCGGAGCCGGTCGTGGAAGGCGGCGGCGGGTACGGGGCCGCGCTGCTGCTGGACGGCTGGGCGCTGCTCGGCCGGCCGGACCTGCGGGCGGGGGAGGAGACGCTGCGGCTCTGGCTCGCGGCGGCCGCGCTGGTGCGGCCCTCGACGGACGGCGGGACGGTGGTCGTGGTGGCCGAGCCCTCGGCCCGTCCGGTACAGGCGCTGGTGCGCTGGGACCCGCTGGGGCACGCCGGGCTGGAGCGGGACGAACGGGCCCAGCTGCACTTCCCGCCGGTCTCCCGGATGGCCTCGGTGAGCGGGACCCCCTCGGCGGTGACGGACCTGCTGAACCTGATCCGGCTGCCCGAGGGGGCGGACGTGCTCGGGCCGGTGCCGGTACCGGCGTTGCGGGGGGAGGAGCAGGAACGCGCGCTGCTGCGGGTGCCGCCCGGGCAGGGGGCAGCGCTGGCGGCGGCGCTCAAGGCGGCGCAGATCGCGCGGATCGCGCTGCGGACGGCGGAGCCGGTGCGGGTGCGGGTGGATCCGACGGACATCGGCTGAGCGGCGTCGGCCGGGGCGCTGGTCGGGGGCTTGGTCGGGGCCTTGGTCGGGGTCTGCGGGGGGCTTTGGCCTTGGTCGGGGTCCGGGTCGGGGGGCTTGGTCGGGGTCGGGGGTGGTGGTCCGGCGGGCGGGTGGGGCGGGGTGAGTGGGCCACCCCGCCCCGGACGGCCCGGCTGCGGCGGCTCGGTCAGCCGCGCAGCGGGATGCCGGGTCGGTCCGCCTGGGGGCGGTCGGCGGGGGTGCCGCGGTCGGGCGTGCCGCGGTCGACGGGGGAGCGCTCCATCGGGCCGCGGTCGATCGCGGTGCGGTCGATCGTCGCCCGCTCGATCGCGGTGCGGTCGATCGCGGTGCGGTCCATCGTGCTGCGCTCCAGGGCGCTGCGCTCCAGGCTGCTGCGGTCCAGGCCGCCCTGGCGGGCCGCCGGGACGGTCGTGGCCAGACCGGTGCGCTCGACGGCCGGGGGCAGCTCGTCGACGCGGTCCGGGCGGCCCTGGCCCGGGACGCCACCGCTCGCGGCGAGGAGCTCGCTGGTCGGGCGGCGCATGCCGTAGCGCCGGTGCACGGCCTGCTTGGTGACCCCGAGGGCGGAGCCCACCGAGTCCCAGGAGAAGCCCAGCGCCCGGTCGAACTCGACCGCCGCCGCCACCAGGGTCTCCACGCTCTCCCGCAGTTCCTGCGCCAGGCGCACGGTCGGCGCCGGCGCCCGCCCGTACACCACGAAGCCGGCCGAGGTGCTCGGTCGGCGCGGACGGTAAACGTTGCCCAGTTGAGCGGTGAGCGTCCGCAGCGCGTCGACCTGCCGCCTCACCCGCTCGATGTCCCGCACCAGCAGGTGCAGGCTCGCCCGCGCCCGTGCGTCGTGGTTGATCTGCTCGGCCATGGCCTACGTGCCACCTTCCGTACGGTTCGGCTCGGCCGGCACGCGGTGTCCCGTGCGCCCGGCCCGGTCAATCTCTCTTGACCAACGCCGAAGCGGGGGCCGGGGTAACGCGGCTGGGCACAGTCGGGCCGTGCCGGCCGCCGATCCGGGCCCCGGGGAAGCCCCCGGCGGACGGCCGTACGGGTTGCATAGACTGGCGGGTGAACCAGCGGCCGACCGCAGCCCGCGCCCCTACGGACAGGAGCCCGTACCCCGTGGCGATCCAGCCGATCCGTCTCTTCGGAGACCCCGTTCTGCGGTCCACCGCGAAGCCGGTGACCACCTTCGACAAGGAACTGCGCAAGCTGGTCCACGACCTCACCGACACCATGCTGGACGCTCCCGGAGCCGGCCTTGCCGCGCCCCAACTCGGCGTCTCCCTGCGGGTGTTCACGTACCACGTGGACGGCGTCACCGGGCACCTGATCAACCCGGACCTGTCGCTGAGCGAGGAGGAGCAGGACGGCCCCGAGGGCTGCCTGTCGCTGCCCGGCCTGCGCTACGACACCAAGCGCGCGTACGGCGTGGTGGCCAGGGGCTTCAACATGTACGGCGATCCGGTGACCTTGGAGGGCACTCAGCTGCTCGCCCGGTGCATCCAGCACGAGACCGACCACCTGGACGGCATCATCTTCATCGACCGGCTCGACCGCGAGCAGCGCAAGGCCGCGCTGAAGGCGATCCGGGAGGCGGACTGGGACGGCGGGTCGGCTCCGGTGGTCAAGGTCTCGCCGCACAGCACCTTCGGTTCCGCCCGCTGACTTCCGCCGGTTCCGGCTGATCTCCGCTGACGTCGGCCGGGCTCGGCCGACGTCCGCCGGCTCCTCGCCGACTCCGGTCGGGTTCCGCCGGCTTCTCGAACTTCTTTTTGCAGAAAGGCCCTTGATGCGTCTCGTCTTCGCCGGCACCCCCGAGGTCGCCGTACCCGCCCTGGACGCCCTGCTCGCCTCGGACCGGCACGAGGTCGTCGCGGTGGTCACCCGCCCGGACGCTCCGGCCGGGCGCGGGCGCAAGCTGGTCGCCAGCCCCGTCGCCCAGCGCGCCGAGGAGGCCGGTATTGAGGTCCTCAAGCCGGTGAAGCCGAGCGACCCGGACTTCGTCGCCCGGCTCACCGAACTCGCGCCCGACTGCTGCCCGGTGGTCGCCTACGGCGCCCTGCTGCGCCCCGGCACGCTGGAGATCCCCAAGTACGGCTGGGTCAACCTGCACTTCTCGCTGCTGCCGGCCTGGCGCGGCGCGGCCCCGGTCCAGCACGCGGTGCTGGCCGGCGACGAGGTCACCGGCGCGTCCACCTTCCTGATCGAGCAGGGCCTGGACTCCGGCCCGGTCTACGGCGTGATCACCGAGGAGATCCGCCCGGCCGACACCAGCGGCGAGCTGCTCACCCGGCTCTCGCACTCCGGCGCGCGACTGCTCGCGGCCACCATGGACGGCATCGAGGACGGCTCCCTGCACGCCGTGCCGCAGCCGGCCGAGGGCGTCACGCTCGCGCCGAAGATCACCGTCGAGGACGCGCGGATCGACTGGAGCCACCCCGCGCTGCGGATCGACCGGGTCGTGCGCGGCTGCGCGCCGGCGCCGGGCGCCTGGACGGAGTTCCGGGGTGAGCGGCTGAAGGTCACCGGGCCGGTCCGGCTGCTGCCGGACTCCGCCGAGCTGGCGCCGGGCGAGGTCGCGATGGCGGGCAAGAACAGCGTCCGGGTCGGCACCGGCAGCCACGACGTGGAGCTGGGGGAGGTGCGTCCGCAGGGGAAGAAGGAGATGCGGGCCGCCGACTGGGCCCGGGGCGCGCGGCTGGAGGAGGGGGAGCGCCTCGGGGGCTGACGCTCCGGTTTGGCGCTACTGTTCGTTTGAGATCGATTGAGATCGCCCTTGTTCGTTCAAATCTGTTGTTCGTCCGAGTTCATCGATAACCACCGCAGCACCTTGAGGCACCTGTGACCACCCCCAGCGCCAACCGCGCCCCCCGCCCGCACCGCCGCCCGAAGAAGGACCCGGCCCGGATCGTCGCGTTCCGTGCCCTGCGCGCCGTCGACGAGCGGGACGCGTACGCCAACCTGATCCTGCCCTCGCTGCTCCGCGAGGCCGAGCAGAAGGGCATGGACCGGCGCGACGCCGCCCTCGCCACCGAGCTGGTCTACGGCACCCTGCGCCTGCAGGGCACCTACGACGCGATCATCGCCGCCTGCATCGACCGGCCGCTCGGCAAGGTCGACCCGCCGGTGCTGGACGTGCTCTCGCTCGGCGCGCACCAGCTGCTCACCACCCGCATCCCCAGCCACGCGGCCGTCTCGGCGACCGTCGAACTGGCCCGGGTGGTGCTCGGCGACGGCAAGGCCAAGTTCGTCAACGCCGTGCTCCGCCGGATCAGCGCCCACGACCTCGACGCCTGGATCGAGAAGGTCGCCCCGCCGTACGACAAGGACGCCGAGGACCACCTGGCCGTCGTCCACTCGCACCCGCGCTGGGTCGTCTCCGCGCTCTGGGACTCGCTCGGCCGCTGGCAGCCGGACGCCTCCGGGCGCACCGCGATGGAGGAGCTGCTGCGGGCCGACAACGAGCGGCCCGAGGTCACCCTGGTCGCCCGCCCCGGCCGGGCCACCGTCGGCGAGCTCGCCGAGGCGCTGCCGGAGGCCGAGCCGGGCCGCTGGTCCCCGTTCGCGCTGCGGCTCGCCGAGGGCGGCGACCCGGGATCGATCGCGGCGGTGCAGGAGAACCGGGCGGGCGTTCAGGACGAAGGCAGCCAGCTGGTCGCGCTGGCGTTGGCGGCGGCGCCGCTGGAGGGGCCGGACCGGCTCTGGCTGGACGGCTGCGCCGGCCCCGGCGGCAAGGCCGCGCTGCTCGGCGCGCTCGCCGCCGAGCGGGGCGCGGCCCTGGTCGCGAGCGAGAAGCAGCCGCACCGGGCCCGGCTGGTGGCGCGGGCGCTGGCCGGCAACCCCGGCCCGTACACCGTGATCGCGGCCGACGGGACGCGCCCGGCCTGGCGGTCCGGTGGCTTCGACCGGGTGCTGGTCGACGTGCCGTGCTCCGGCCTCGGCGCGCTGCGCCGCCGCCCGGAGGCGCGCTGGCGGCGCCGGCCGGCCGACGTCGCGGCCTTCGGCCCGCTCCAGCGGGACCTGCTGCGCTCGGCGATCGAGGCCACCCGGGTCGGCGGCGTGGTCGGCTACGCGACCTGCTCGCCGCACCTCGCGGAGACCCGCGCGGTCGTGGACGACGTGCTGCGGGCCGAGGACGGCCGGGTCGAGTGGATCGACGCGCGCCCGCTGCTGCCCGGCGTCCCGGCGCTCGGCGACGGGCCGGACGTGCAGCTGTGGCCGCACCTGCACGGGACCGACGCGATGTACCTGGCGCTGCTGCGCCGCACCGCCTGAGGCCCTTCCGGTGTCGCCTCCCCCCGGTGGGGAGGCGACACCGGCGGCCTGTTCCGTCAGGGATCCGCCGTCGGCCCGGGGCGGGTTGACACCGCGTCAGGCGTCGGTTTCCATGGTTCTCGTGTAGCCGCTCGGCTGCATGATCTTTGGGGGGCAGGCTTCGTCGCGTCGCGTGGCGGAGCCGGGGAAGCAACCCCACGAGACATGCGGCGCGATGCGGCTGTTCTGCGTACTGGGCGCGTTCCCCGGCGGCTGCCCTCCCTGACCGTGGGAGACGCGCAGTGTCATCGGAGATTCAGCGGCCGCAGCGGGAACCCGCCGGCTCGGGGAACGGTGCCCGGGGATCCGGGGTGCGCCGGGCCGTGACGGACGGCCGGACGCTCGACCTGATCGCCCTGATGGCGATCCTGGCGGTGTGCACCCTGATCTGCCTGACGGCCGGTGCGGGGGCGCTCCAGGCGGTCATCGGCGCGGTGGGCGTCCTGTTCGCCGCCTGGCGGACGCCCCGGCGCTCCGGGAGCTCCGGGCGCTCCGGGTGGGAGGGCGAGCACCGGCGCGGGCCCGACGGGCCCCACCGGTCCCAGGGGCCCCGGGGGTCTCGCAGGCCTCGCGGGCCTCGCGGGTGAGGGGGCTTGCACCTCCCGTGGGGGGAGGTAGCAGGGTGGTGCCATGAACGGCGACACGACGTACACCATCGGTGAGCTGGCCCGACGGACGGGGCTGACGGTCAAGACCGTCCGCTTCTACTCGAACCAGGGGATCGTGCCGCCGGCCGACCGCAACCCGGCCGGCCACCGGCGGTACGGCGCCGACGCCGTCGCCCGCCTGGAACTGGTCCGCATCCTCCGGGAGCTCGGGCTCGGACTGCCCGCGATCCGGCGGGTGGTGGAGCGCGAACTGACGCCGGCCGATGTCGCCGCCGCGCAGGCGGATGCGATCGACGTCCAGATCCGGGTGCTGCGACTGCGGCGGGCCGTGCTCGGGACGGTGGCCAGGCTCGGGTCGACACCTGAGGAGTTGACGCTCGTGCACCAGTTGGCCCGGCTCACGGAGGACGAACGGGGGCACCTGATCGGGGAGTTCCTGGCGGGGGTGTTCGGCAGGATCGGGGACGGCAGGATCGGGGACGGCAGGATCGGGGACGGCAGGATCGGGGACGGCGGGACAGGGGACGGCGGGATCGGGAACGGCGGGCGGTTCGCCGCCGTGGCGCGCTCGTTGACGCCGGAGCTGCCGGAGGAACCGTCGGTCGAACAGGTCGAGGCCTGGGTGGAGTTGGCGCGGCTGGCGGGGGACGCCGGGTTCCGGGCGCTGCTGCGCGGGCTCGCCGAGGCCGAGCTGGCCGAGGCGGAAGCGGCGGAAGCGGCGGAGGGGGAAGCCGGGGCGGCGGAGGGGGTGGCCGGGGCGGTGCGGGCCGCTGCGCATGTGCCGAGGCCCGGACTGGCCGTGGCAGTAAGAGAGTTGGCCGGACCGGCGGTCGCGGCCGGAGTGGAGCCGGAGTCGGTGGAGGCGGCGGCCGTCGTCGCGGAGTTGGTGGAGCGGTACGGGCGGTGGTGCGCGGGGGCGGTGCCGGGAGATGCCGGGGCGCTGCGTGACCGTTTGGCGGAGCGGCTGGGGGCGATGGCCGATCTGCGGCGGGAGCGGTACCTGGAGCTGCTGGCGGTGGTCAACGAATGGGATGCACCGGAGAGTTGGGCGGCCGAGGTGAACTGGGCGGTGCGCGCCGTGGCGTGAGCCGGTGCGGGGGTCGGGGGCGCGTGACGGGGGTGGGGGTGCGGCTGGGGGTGCCGGAGGGTGGGGTGGGGCTATCGGCGGGCGGAGCCGGGGAAGGTGGTGAGGAAGGCGTGGGCCTGGGCACGGAGGTGGTCGACCGGCGGGTCCTCGCAGATCACCTCCAGGCCGATTCCGGTCGCCCGGCCCAGGTCGTAGTAGGACTGGTAGGCGAGGTAGGGGCGGTGGTCGTCGGTGGGGTCGAGGCCGACGGCGAAGGTCGCGAAGTGCGGCTGCTGCTTGCCCTCGGCCGGGGCCGAACCGGCGCGGGAGAGCTGCCATTCGAACTCGTACGGCTCGGGGTCGGCGGGCAGGTCCAGCAGCGCCTGGGCGAGCCGGCGGACCTCGTCCGGGTTCGAGAAGGGGATCGACTCCGACCAGGCGGGGGCGGAGGCGAGCAGTTCCCAGTCGTCGCCGTTGTGGCCGACGGTCAGGGCCCACTCGCCGTTCGGGTCCTGCCAGCGGCAGCTGATGATCGGGTCCACGGCGGTCAACCTCCCTGTGGCGCTGGATCGTTCGTACCTCCTCATCGTGGCACACCGGGCGGCCCGGGGGCCTCGGCCGTGAGCCGTCCTCGGGCCCGCTGCCAGGCCTCCTGGAGCGTGCGGTAGCCGAGGACGGTGATGCCGAGCTCGGTGAGCAGCCGGCGGGCCTCGGAGGAGACGAGGAACGCGTGGTCGGTGCGCCGGACGCGCCAACCGTCGTCCGGGGCGGGGCGGTTCGGGCCGTGACGGTTCGGGTCTCCCTTCGGGTCCGTCCTCGGGCCGGCCGTGCTGGGGTGCAGGGCCCACTCGGTGAGGCCCGGGGGGAGTGCGGCGAGCAGGCGGGCGTAGTGGGCGGGCTTGTCCTCCAGGGGGACGGTGAAGCTGTCGAGGAAGCCGTGGTCCACCACCGGCAGGCCCTGCGCGCGCAGCCGGGCGAGTGCGGGCGGCAGCCAGACCCGGACCGCCAGGCCGTACTCGGCGCCGAGGGCGAGGGTGAGGTCGAGGACGTCCTCGCGGCCGCCGTCGGCCAGGCAGTGGAAGTCGAGGTGGGTCGGGGCGAGGCCGGCCGCCGCGACCGCGTCGATCTGGGCGCGGAACTCGCGCTCGACGTCGTCGAGTCGGGCCCGGGCGAGCAGTGCGGCGCGTCCGGCGGGGGTGGGGGCGAAGAACCCTCCGGAGGCGTCGAGGAGGGAGGGCACCCGGTCCCGGGCGGCGAGCGGCCCCCAGCGGCGGTCCGCGGACTCGCAGACCAGCGTGAGGTGGACGCCGAAGGGGACCTCCGGGTGCCGGCGCAGCAGCCGGAGCGCGTGCGGCGCGGCGGCGCAGGGCGTCATCAGGCTGCAGGAGGCGGCGATGCCGTTCCGGACGGCGTCGACCACGGCGAGGTTGACGGACTCGTCCAGGCCGAGGTCGTCGCAGTTGAGCAGCAGGAGGCGGGCGTCGGGCGGGTGGCCGAGGAGGTGGTTGGCGGTGGGGGGTGTGGGTGAGTGCGGGGGCGGGGGTGCGGGCGTGGCGTCGGCTGCGGGCATGGACGCAGTCTGTCCCGCCGGTGGGGGTGGATGCGCGGGGTTTCCGGGCGACGCGGTCGGGCGGGGTGGGCGTCCGGCGGGACGGCGCGAGCGACGGCGTGGGGCGAGCGGAGGGTGGGTCGGTCAGTCGGTGGCGGGTGCCGGGTGCCAGGGGTGGTCGGGGCGGGTGCGGACCGGGGCGGAGGTGAGCCGCAGCGCGTACACCTCGCGGTCGGTGGCCTCGTACGGGACCTGGCCGAGGTAGGCGTGGCCGGTCAGATGGCACCAGGCGGGGAGGTCGAGCGGGGCGGCGGGGTCGGTGGTGTGGATGTGGACCACGGCGCCGGCCGGGAGGTGCGCGATCTGCGCGCGCAGCCGGAGCAGCAGCTGGACGCAGAGCAGGCCGGTGCCGTCGACGGTGAGGTCGGGGGCGGTGGTGCCGGCCTTGGCGGCGTCGGGGGTGGCGGCGTTGGCGGCGTCGGGGGTGGCGGCGTCGGGTGCGGTCATCGCGGGGTCTCCTGGGTGATGCGCCAGAGGCGGCGGGGCAGTTCGCCCTCCTCGAAGGGATGGACGTCGGCCAGGCGCCAGCCTTCGGCGAGTGCGTCCACCAGTTCGCGGGGGAAGAAGTGGACGGCGAAGCCGCCGTGCTCCCAGATGTCGTCCCCGTGGCCGGTGCCGGCGCCGTAGTGGGCGTCGCCGGTGTGGCGGACGGTGTAGACGAAGGTGCCGCCCGGGCGCAGGACCCGGCGGACCTCGGCGACGAGCGCCTCGATCTCCTCGGTGGAGAGCGCCATGCAGAGCAGCATGTGGGCGAAGACCGCGTCGACGGAGGCGTCGGGAAGGGGCAGTGGGTCGCGGACGTCATGGGCGAGGAGCGAGAGCCGGTCGACAAGTTCCTGGTCCGTGGCGGCGGTGCGCAGCTGGTGCAGGGCGGTCGGGCTGAAGTCGGCGGCCAGCACGCGGAAGCCCGTACGGGCGAGGTGCAGCGCGTCGCGCCCGTGGCCGGCGCCGAGTTCCAGTACGTCCCGGGCTCCGGCGGCGGCGAACACCTCGGCGGCGTACTCGGCGGGGGCCGAGGGCCGCTCGCCGTACATCCCCGGGTTGGCGGCGTAGGTCTGCTGCCAGTGTGCGCGTTGGGCGTGGGCGAGGGCGCTTTCCAGGCCGGGCCCGGTGCCGGGGGTGTCGGTCATGGTGCTGTCCTTCGCGGGGCGGTGCGGTGTGCGCGGTGCTGTCGGTGCTGTCGGGTCGGGTGGTGCGGGCGGTACGGGTCGTGCGGGGCCAGCCTAGGAGGTGGGGTCCGACCGTGGGACTGGCGGGGGTGGTGGCGGTGCGCGCGGGCAGGGTGGGCGGGTGGTGGGTACGCGGTCCGGGCGGATCAGGCGAGGCGCTGGCCGGGGGCGGTTCCGCCGAGGCGGGTGAGCAGGGTGGACAGCCGGCCGAGGTCCTCGGGGCTCCACTGCCCGGCCGCGAAGTGGTCGGCGGCGACCTGGCGGGCGGTGTGCAGCATCTCGGCGAGACGCTCACGCCCGGTCGGGGTGAGGGCGGCGTAGGCGACCCGGGCATCGCGGGCGGCGGCCTCGCGGGTGACCAGGCCGATCCGCTCCAGCGGCGCGAGGCCGCGGGTCACGCCGGAGGCGGTGAGCCCGAGGGCTTCGGCGAGGTCGACCCGGCGCATCCGGCTGCTGGGGGCCTGGGAGAGGTGGAGCAGCATCGTGAAGTCGGCCAGGCTGACGCCGTGCAGGCCGCTGAGGCTCGCGTCGAAGCGCTTGACCACGGCCGTCTGGGCGCGGACCAGCCGCAGGGCGGTGTCCAGCGGGTCGGGGCTCGGGCCCGGCGTGGCCGGTGCGGTCTCGGTCTGCTGCACGGGTCCCACCTGCCTCGATTGGTCCGGCTGTTCGGGCTGGACCGGCTGGTCTGTCATTGCCACCTCCTTGACTGCTCAAGTATACCCCGAGAGGAAGCCGTCAAGGAGGCGGCGGAGGGGGAGGGGTCGGCTCAGCGACCGGTGGCGGCGGCGCGGCGCTGACGCTTGCCGAGCGGTGCCTGGGAGAGGTCCTCGGCCTGGGAGCGGAGGTTCTTGCAGCCGTAGCCGCGTTCGGTCAGCCAGTCCCGCGCCGACTGCTCGGCCCGCTCGGTGGCCTCCAGGATGTCCTCCTCGGCCTCGCCCTCGTCGAGGAAGCGGAAGGTGAAGGCGGCCCGTGCGGAGAGGTCGTAGCTGAGGTGGCCCTCGCGGGTGAAGGCGGCGTGCAGCACGTCGTGCGCGGGTGCGGCGGCGAGCAGTTCGGCGCGCTGTTCGTCGGTGAGGCCGTCGAAGACGCCGCGCACCATGATGCGGAAGGTTCGAGTGGTCATCCCCCGACCATAGGCAGCACGGGCCGCCGGCCACCAACACGATTTCGGTGGCGCGGTGGCGCGGCGGCCCGGTCCGGTGATCGATCCGGTGATTGATCCGGTGATCGAGTGGCAGCGCGGACCCGGCGGGTGCGCCGGGTGGATGCGGTCGGGCGGGGGCGGTCGGGTGGATGCGGTCACACGGGGGTGAGTGCTTCGGCGAGCCCGTCCGCGTACCGGGTGAGCCGGGCGAGCTCAGGGCCTCCCCGGGCACGCCGGAACCCGTGCCGTCGGCCCCGGAAGGCGGCCTGGACGGCGTGGAGTTGGGTCCAGCGGCGGGTGCGCTCGCGGTCCAGCCCGGCGGCCTCGATGAAGACGTCGAGCGCGCGGAGGACGGCGCGGCGCACGTCCGTCGCGTTGAGCAGGGTCGTCGCGTCGACCAGGGGCAGGGCGTGGACGGTGAGCAGGGTGCCGGCGTCGTGGGCCCGGTCTCCCACGCAGCCCTTGGGGTTCACGGCCAGCCAGGTTCGCGCTCGGCCCGCAGGATGTTGCGGGGGTGGAGGTCCCCGTGGACGAGCACCTCCGGCTGGACGCGGGCGAGGTCGCGGACGGTCGCGAGGGCGGCGTCCACCGCGCGGGCCGACAGGTCGTGGGGCAGGGTGGCCGCGTCGGTGCGCAGGCGGGCCTCCCATTCCTCGGCCCGCTCGCTCAGCCGGGGCAGGCCGGGTGGTGCCGGGACGGCGAGCCAGCGGCTGAGCCGCCCGGCGGCCGTCAGCACCTCGTCGCCGTCCCGGACCTCCGCGAGCGTCGTCGGGCCCGCCCGTTCGAGCAGCATCGCGAAGCGCTCGTCGTCCCGTTCGTAGAGCCGGACGGCTCCCCGGCCCGCCCACACCGCGAAGGCGTCCGGCTCGTGCACGTTGCCCGGGTGGGGGAACGAGACCTTCAGTACGGCCGCGCGCCCGGCTGCCTGCCGGACGGGGAGGATCAGGCCGACGCCGCCGTGGGTGGCGGCGCCGTCCGGCACGCAGTTCCAGCGATCCAGCAGTTCGGCGGCGAGGACGGGGAGTTCGGCGATCCAGGCCGCGCCGGGGGCTCCCTCGCGGTCGACGGTGGTCCGGTGGAGCCCGTCGGGGACGGTGATCATGCGGGTTCCTTCCAGTGGTGGGCGCGCGGGCGGGCGGTCGGCGGCGGGGGAGGACCGGCGGCGGGTGTGCCGACCCGGTCGGGCTCAGGGGGCGAAGGGCCCGAAGGTCGTGGCGGCGAGGCGGAGCGCCGGTGCCGGGGTGCCGGTCCCGGTGCCGACGGAGTAGACCAGCCTCCTGCGCAGGTCCGGGGTGGTGAAGAAGCCGTCGGAGTACCCGAGGTCGTGCCCGGTCTTGCCCCAGAGCACCGTGCCGTCCTGCAGGGGGATGGCCATCAGCCCGGCGCTGTAGCAGGCCCGTCCCTTGTCCGGACCGAACCGGCACTCGCCGGCTCCGCGTACGGGCAGCAGCCGGCCGGAGGAGTCCCGCGGCAGGGTGAGCAGGTCGTTCAGCTGCTGGGGCGGCAGGAGTTCGCCGTCCAGCAGGGCGCGCAGGAAGACGTCCAGGTCGGCCGGGGTGGACACCATCGACTCCGAGTTGCCGCCCTGCTCGGAGACGTCGATCGGGGTGCCGGCCCGGTCGGCGAAGTAGCCGGCCAGGTGGGGCTCGGGCATCGTGGGCCTGCCCTCCGGCACCTCGGTGTGCCGCAGGCCGAGCGGCTTCAGGATGCGGGCCGTCACCTCCTCCCTGATCGTGTGCCCGGTCACCTGCTCGATGATCCGGCCCGCCAGCCGGTAGTTGAAGTTGTTGTACTCCTGGGCGGCGCCCGGGGCGAAGGACGGAGTGACCACGTGCCCGTCCTCGGGGTGGAGCGTCCTCTGGACGACCTGGTCGAGCGTCTCCAGCCCGAAGCGGTGCGCTATCAGTTCGTCGGGATCCTGGGTGTTCGGACCCTCGACGGCCTGTGGCAGTCCGCTGGTGTGGTCGAGGAGTTGACGGACGGTTATCGGCAGGGTGAAGTCGGCGGGCAGCGTGCCGGGCAGGTACTGCTGGACGGTGCCGCCCAGGGATATCCGCTGTTCGGCGGCGAGCTGGAGCACCACCGCGGCGACGAAGGTCTTGTTGATGCTGCCGATCCGGAACGAGGCGTTCGACGCCACCGGCCGCCCGCTCACCGGATCGCCGGCACTGCCGCGCCAGGCCCGGCCGTCGACCGCCACCCGGGCGATCACGCCCGCCGCAGGGTCCCCCGGCCGGGCGGCGATCGCGGCATCGAGGACGACTGGATCGGGACTGCGGGGCGGCGCCTGGCCGAGGGCGGGTGCGGCAGGCACGGCCGTGAGGAGCAGGGCGGCGAGGCCGAGCGCGAGGGCGGCGGGCTTGGTGACGGGCATGAGTTCTCCGGTGTCGTGAGGACGGGTGAGGGGCGGAGTGATCCGCCCCGGAGAACACGAAGCTGACGGGCGTTCAGTTGCATCCGGTGGGTGCGGAGATGGAGATCGTGGTCGTGGAACACGGTGGAGAATCCCTTCCACGGCGGCCCGGGCGGCCGCCGTCGCGGTGACTCCAAGACTGATCGCCGGAACCCCGTTCGCGCATGTGCCGATCGGCAGGAATCCCGCCGGAAAGCGACCGGGCCTCCCCTGCCGATCGGCAGGGGAGGCCCGGGGCGCGGGACGGCGCTGGGGGCGGCGGGGCGCGGCCTGGGGTCGGGGCCTAGACCCGGGCCGGGAGTCGGGTGCAGACCGCTCCCGTCATCAGCGGTGCGGGCTCGGCGCCCACGGTGGCGAGGGTGAACGCGGTGGTCAGCGCGCTGATGTCGCGGGACTCGCGGATCAGCAGGTGGTTGGCGCCCGGGGCCTCGTACCGCGCGAGGTCCGGGACGACCCGGCGGGCGCGCAGCGCGTACTCCAGGGACTGGGTGGCACTGGCCGAGCTGTGGTCCCCGGTGCCGTGGACGATCAGCACCCGCCGCCCGGCCAGCTGGTCGACCGGGTCGCCGCTGGGCAGCCAGGGGGCGATCCCGGCCACGCCGACCACGGACGGGTGCCCGGCGCACCAGAAGGCGGCGCGCCCGCCCAGCGAGTTGCCGATCAGGACGACGGGTGCGCCCGGGTACAGCCGGGCCAGCTCGTCGAGCGCCCACAGGGTGTCGACGGCGGTGTCGGCGTCCGCGCCGTTCCAGCCGCCGTGGCGGTAGCGCAGCAGGTGCACCGCGAGGCCGTGCGGCCGGCCGCGGTCGGTGAGCTCGGCGGCCAGGTCCCGCAGGCCCAGTTCGGCGACCTTCAGCGGTGCTCGCCGACTGCGGAGGAATCCGCCCGGCAGCAGCAGGGCGACGCCGTCGACCGGCCCCTCTCCCTGTCGTGCGGTCAGCTCTGCGGTGCGCGGACGCTGCGCTCGGAACACGCGAAATCCCTCCTGATGTGTACAGGCGGATTCTACGGTTCCGAGGACGGGTCCCGGTGCGCGAGGAGGGACCACAGGACCCAGCCGGAGACCCGGGTGCGCACCACCATGACCTTCGCCCAGCGGGCGCCGAGCGGTGAGGTCCAGGTGTCCACGACCTCGACCCGGTCACCCGAACGGGCTAATCCGACGACGGTCTCCTCGCCGAAGTGGTCGACCCGGACGTTGGCGGCGTTGGCCGACACCTCCCACCAGCCCGCGCCGAGCTCGGGCGGCAGATCGGTGCCCGCCGTGACGGCCGCCGGGATGAGCAGGATGCCCAGTGCGACCACGGTGGCCGCCGCACGGCCGATCACGGCCACGGGAACCTCCGAGCGGCGTTCCGTGCGGTGCTGTGTGCGGGCAGCGGCGGTGGCGTCGGGATCGGGGGAGGCATGTACAGCAGAACGAGCCGACCGGGCGTCCGCGTACAGTCCGGTGCCGAGGTTGACCCGGTCGGCGCAGCACGGCGCGCGGACCCGGTGCTGCCGGTGCTGCGACGGATACCCGGCGCATGTCAACGGTCGCACCGTGGCGCGGGGTTGGCGCGCCCTGGCGGACGGCCGTAGTCGACCGGCGCGCTCGGGGTGGGGCCTCGGTCACGCGGCCTCGGTCACGCGGCCTCGGTCACGCGGCCCGGTCACTCGGCGTGCTGCTCCGGCAGGAGTTTCTCCCGGGTCTCCCGGAGGAACGCCGCGACGACGTCCGCATCGGCGAGGACGAGGGCGACGACCCGTTCGCCCGGGCTCGGTTGTTCGGTGTGCGCCGTGATCCGGAGCTCGCGCGTGTTCTCGGCGGTGACGTCCCGGAGGTCGCTCCACGGCAGCGGGGCCGTGGGGTGGTCGCTGCCGGGGTCGACGAGGAGTCCCGCGGGCAGCACGGCGAGCACCGTCCCGAATACGACGTGCCCCTCTTCCTCGAACCGCTCGTGCAGCGGCGCGGTGTAGCGCGGCATCAGGCCCGCGCGGATGGCCTCGGCCAGCCCCGGTTCGTAACGGCCCGCCAGTTTCGAGACCACGAAGGGGGTTTCGCGGCCGCGCGCCAGGATGACGACGCGGCCGAAGTGCTCGATGCTCAGGCTGCCGCGGAATTCCATCCGGGAGGGTATGTACTCGTAGCTCTCGATGGCGTCCCAGGGCAGGGCGCGGAAGTCGCCGCCGGCGTGGTGGAGGACGAGGCCGCCCTCGTAACGCGCCACGGCGACCAGCCCGGAGCGCGGCGGCATGTTCTTGTAGGCCCAGGCGGCCGCTATTACGGCGGCGACCGCGAGGACGGCGCCCCACCAGGTCCAGCCGGAGGCGGCGATGACGAGGATGCCGGGCAGTCCCAGGCCCCATTTGCCCACGCCGTCGCCGATCCGGCGGCTCGTCCGGTACAGCCGCCGCCGTTCACCCAGGCCTGCCTCGGCCGCGACCTGGTCGCAGCGGGTGGCACCGCTCATCGCTGACTCCCCTCGGTTTTCGAGCGCGCCAGTCTAGTCGGGGCGGCTGGACGGTCGGGCCGGGTGGGTTTCGAAAACCGTTGCGCGCAAAGGGTGGTAACACTGTTTCCCATGGGTTACGTTGTTACCCATGAGCACGCCCTACCAGGACGCGCAGCGGGTCGGCCAGGATGCCGTGCGCGCCGTGATCCTCGACCGCGCCATCGCCCTCCTCGTCGCCGAAGGCCCCGCCGCACTGACCGTGCGCCGGATCGCCGCCGAGATCGGCTCCTCGACCAAGGTGCTGTACACGATGTTCGGCGGGAAGGAGGGGCTGCTGGACGCGCTGTACCGGGAGGGCTTCGCGCGGCTGCGCCGGGCGCAGGAGCAAGTCCCGCGCGGGGGAGAACCGTTGGCCTATCTGACCGAGCTCGGCCGGGCCTACCGGGAGCGGGCGATCGCCGAACCCGCCTACTACCGGGTGATGTTCGAGCAGCCGGTCCCCGGATTCCGGCCGGGCGCCGAGGCGTTGGCCGTCGCGGACGGCGCGTTCGGTGCGTCGGTGGCCGCCGTGGAGGCCTGCATCGCGGCCGGGGTCTTCCGGCCCGCCGACGCCGACGAGGTCTCCAAGCTCTTCTGGGCGGCCACCCACGGCGCGGTGAGCCTGGAACTCGCCGGCCACTTCGCGCCGGCCGAGGCCGGGGCGCGCTACGAGGCGCTGATGGCCGCGCTGGGACGGGCCTTCGCCGCCGCCACCCCATCACCTGACGAGAGGTCGACACCATGAGCACCGACGGTCCGGACCGTGACGGCACGAGCCGCAACCGCTTCCTGCGCGGGAACTTCGCCCCGGTGACCGAAGAGGTCACCGCCCACGACCTGCCCGTCACCGGCCGCATACCGGCCCACCTCGACGGGCGCTACCTGCGCAACGGCCCCAATCCGCTGGGCATCGAGGATCCGGCCGCGCACCTGTGGACCCTCGGCGCGGGCATGGTGCACGGTGTCCGGATCCGGGACGGGCGCGCCGAGTGGTACCGCAACCGCTGGGTCCGCTCCGGTGCGGTCGCCGACCGGCTCGGCGAGCCCCGGCGCGGCACGCCCGTCGACGAGCGGCTGGACATCTCCCCCAACGTGCAGGTCGCGGGCCTCGCCGGGCGCACCTACGCGCTGATCGAGGGCGGCATCCGCCCGTACGAACTCACCTACGAGCTGGACACGGTGGGGCCGTGCGAGCTCGGTGCCACGCCGGAGGGGTTCAGCGCCAACGCCCACTCGATCCTCGACCCGCACAGCGGGGAACTGCACTCGCTGGCCTTCCGGTACGGCTCCGACCAGGTGCAGCACATCGTGATGGACGCCGCCGGCGCCGTCCGGCGCAGCACGTTGATCGAGGTGCCCGGGAACCCGTACATGCACGACTTCGCGCTCACCGAGCGGTTCGTGCTGCTGTACGACACGCCGGTGGTGTTCAGCGCGGCGCACCTGGCCACCGGGGTGCCCTTCACCTGGGACGGGCGGCGTGCCGCGCGGATCGGGGTGATGCCGCGCGAGGGCGGCGCGGTGCGGTGGTTCGAGCTCGCGCCGCACCTGGTCGGCCACACCCTCAACGCGTACGAGCGGACGGCGGATTCACTGGTGGTCGACGTCGTGCGGCACCCGCCGGGCATCGACCTGCGCGACATCGGCGCGAGCCGGCCCACGCTCGACCGCTGGACGATCGACCTGGCGGCGGGGACGGTGCGGGAGGAGCGGTTGGACGACCGGGTCCAGGAATTCCCGCGCGTCAACTCCCGTCACACCGGTCGCCCTTACCGCTACGGCTACGCGGCCGCCGTCGAGCTCTACGCGCCGCCGAGCGGCCCCGGGGACGACCGCCCGGACGAGGGCTTCAGCAACGCCCTGCTCAAGCACGACCTGAGCCGGGGGACCGTCGAGGCCCACGAGTTCGGGCGCGACGGGGCGGTGGGCGAGGCGGTGTTCGTCGCTGCCGAGTCGCCGACGGCGGAGGACGACGGGTACCTGATGGCGTACGTCCACGACCCGGACCGGGGAGCGGCGGACCTGGTGATCCTCGCCGCCCAGGACTTCACCGGCGAGCCCCTCGCCCGCATCCACCTGCCGGTGCGGGTGCCCCTGGGCCTGCACGGGAACTGGGTGCCGGGCGGGGACGGGGGCGGTCATCGGGGCGGGGACACGGGCTGGAGCTGAGGGGCACATATGTGCCCGCTGTGAGCATGAGGGGGACCGGGCTCAGCGGGGCCGGGTGGCACGCAGGGAGTAGGACTGCGGCGCGGGGGAGCCGGCGGGGACGCGGAAGTGGGCCTGGGCGTGCTCGTGGAGGAAGTCCAGACGGAGGCCGGCCTCGGCCAGCGCGGTGACGACCTCGCCGAGGCCGTGCTGCCACTGGACGGTGACGGCGGCGTCGAGCCGGGCGTCCGGGTCGGCGTAGGTGCCGGGGTGGTCGACGACGATCGGGGTGCGCTCGAAGTAGTCCTCCTCGAAGCTGCGCCCGTCGTCGGCGAGGACGTCGGCCACCGGGTGGTGCTCGGCGAGGTAGAGGAAGCCGCCGGGGGCGAGGAGCGCGGCGACCGTCCGGGCCCAGCGGGCGAGGTCGGGGAGCCAGCAGAGCGCGCCGAAGCCGGTGTAGACGATGTCGTACGTCCGTCCGTCGAGCGCCTCGGCGGCCTCGTAGACGTCGGAGGTGACGAACCGGGCGTCGTCGGCGCCGATCCGGGCGGCGAGGTCGGCGGCGGCCGCGACGGCCGGGGCGGAGAAGTCCAGTCCGGTGACGACGGCGCCGCGGCGGGCCCAGGAGAGGGTGTCGAGCCCGAGGTGGCACTGGAGGTGGAGCAGCGTGCGACCGGTGACGTCGCCCACCTCGGCGGGCTCGTAGTCCTGGAGGGTGTCACGGCCCGCGACGAAGCCGGGCAGGTCGTAGAACGGGCCGGTGGCGTGGACGGGCACGCGCTCGTCCCAGTTCGCACGGTTGGCGGTGCGCCAGTCGGGGATGGCGGGGGTCGCGGTCATGTCGGGAAACGCTAGCCAGCGCCCCAGCGGCGGGCAATCGATTTCCGGCGGTCGGGACGGCGGTCGGGACGGCGGTCGGACGGCGGTAGGACGGGGTCGGACGGGGGCGGAGAGGGCCGACGGTGGACGGGGCGCGGACGGGCGGCAGCCGGCGCGCGGAGGGAGGATTCGTCACGGTCCCGGCGCTCGGGGCCTGGTATGTGCGGGTCATGGCCGGGGTTTTCCCTGCTCTTTGTTCCGGATCATGGCGCGCTCTGCGACGATCCGGTGATCGTCGCCCCGACGCGGTGGGCGGCGCGTCGCAGGGGAGAGACCGGCATGGCCGTTCGGCCCGAGGACACTGTCGTCCGGGCGAGGTGGGGAGCCAGGTTCGCCTGGGACAAGGAGACCTGGATGGTGGTCTCCGGAGGGGTGCTGGGGGCGATGTTCGCGAGCATGGGGCTCGCCGTGCTGTTCGGCCCGGCGAACGGGTTCGGCGGCGAGAGCCTCGCGTACATGGGGATCATCAGCATCCTCGGGCTGATGCCCTGCGGCGCGGGCTTCGTCTGGGCGCTGATCCACCCGAGGGCCGGGTTCCCCTCGGCCGCGGTCGGGGCGCTGCTGGGGCTCACGATCTTCGTCGGCTTCGCCGGGGACGGCCTCAACGACTCCTGGAAGGCGCCGCTGGACCGGCCCTCCACGGTCCGTGCGGTGGGCAGCTGGACCAGCGGGGCCCTCGTGGTGCGGGTCCGCCCGGACCTGGTGGTGGCCTACCGCAGCGCCACCGGGGCCGTCGCCTGGAGCTGGTCCCCGCCCGGGCAGGACACGGTGTGCGCGATGAGCCGGGGCACCGGGCCCGACGGGACGGCCCGCGGCGACGCCCTCGGCCTGATCGGCCACTCGCCGCACGACGGGCCCTGCTCCGCCGTCACCGCGCTCGACCTCGCCGACGGCCGGGAGGGCTGGACCGCCACCGTGGACGCGCCCGCCCGGGACGGCGACGACGCGACGCCGGACGTGGTCGCGGTGGCCGGGCAGCAGGCCCTGCTCCAGGAGAAGGCCGGCTGGCGCGCCGTACGGCTGGCGGACGGCCGGGACGTCTGGCACAGCGCGGCCGATCCCGGCTGCACCCCGCTGCAGGTCGCGGGCGGCCCCGGGGACGCCGTCACGGTCGCGCAGTGCGGTGACACCGCTCCCGTGCTGCGCTCGCTGGCCCCGGCGGACGGCCGGGAGCAGCAGCGGATCGCGCTGCCCGCGGCGGGCGGGCTGAAGAACCTCGCGGTGGTGTCGGTCGACCCGCTCGCGGTGTGGGTGGACGCCCAGGCCGAGCGCGGCACCCACGCGGTGCTCAGCTACGACCGGACCGGCCGGCAGCGGGCGGCGATACCGGTCGCCGGGGACGAGTACGACCTGGACGTGATGCTGGGCGGGCTGCACGCCTTCGACGAGTTCACCGCCCGGCCGCTGTTCGGCGGGGTGGTGGTGGGGGACCTGTTCGTCGTGCCGGGGGAGAAGCCCGGCGACATCGGCATCAGCGGAGGCAAGCACCCGAGCCGGACCGCCACCGGCCGGCTGCTGGCGTACTCGCTCACGGACGGCGGCAGGCGCTGGACGGCGGGGCTGGACGACCAGGTGACCGGCCTGGTGGTGGACGGCGGCTCGGTGTGGGCGATGACCCGGGGCCGGGTGACCAGGGTGGAGGTGGCGACCGGGCGGCAGAGCGCCGTGCTGGACGTCAACGACACCGCGTCGCTCTACCCGGTGGACCTGTCCGTGTCGGGCCCGGAGCGGTTCACGGTGGTCGCGGAGGACGGGACCCGGGACGAGCCGCCGGTGCGGGTGCTGAGCTGAGGCCCGTGCCCGGGACGCCGGTAACGGACCGTCACCGCAACGGGCGGTGGCGGGGCGGCCGGTGACGCCGGGTGACCGCCTTGGACGGGGCTGGGCTGGGCTGGGCGCCGGGTGACCCGGTGGCCGGGGACCGGCGGTCCGGCACGGCCGCGCGGCGCCCGGTCACCAGGAGAGGCGGCCCTCGCGATCCGCCCGACCACCCGCGGAGAGGGCCCTCGCGATCCGCCCGGCCGCCCGCGGAGAGGGCCCTCGCGATCCGCCCGGCCGCCCTCGACGGGCCCGCCACCGGAGGACCTGAGCCTTCCGGGCGGTTGTGTCACGCTGGTGGGGGAGCACCGCCGAGATCGGGAGACTCGTGATGGCCGAGATCAGGGTGAACGGGGTGGCGCTGCACTACGAGGCCCGTGGTGAGGGCCCCGGCGTCGTCCTGGTGCACGGTTCCTGGAGCGACGCGGACTCCTGGGCGCGGGTGCTGCCGGGCCTGGCCGAGTCCACCACCGCGGTCGCCTACGACCGCCGGGGGCACAGTCGCAGCGAGGACCCGCTCACCCAGGGTTCGGTGCACGAGGACGCGGCCGACCTGGCCGGGCTGATCCAGGGGCTGGGTCTGGCGCCCGCCTTCGCCTACGGCGACTCCTACGGGGCACTGGTCACCCTCCGCCTCGCCGCCGCCCGGCCCGACCTGCTGCGCGGGATCGCCGTGCACGAGCCGCCGGGGACCGGCATCCTGCTCGCGGACCCGGACCTGCGCCCGATCGGCACCGCCTTCGCCGGCCGGATCGCCGCCGTCCGGGAGCTGCTGGAGCAGGCGGAGTCGGCCGCCGCCGCCGAACTGTACGTGGACAGCCTTGCCCTCGGCCCCGGCGCCTGGGAGCAGCTACCCGCGCCGGTCCGGCACACCTACATCCGCAACGCGCCCACCTACCTGGACGAGCTGCGCGACCCGGACGCGCTCGACCTCGACCTCACCGGGCTGTCCCGGTTCGGCGAACCCGCGCTGCTCACCCAGAGCGACGACAGCGCCCCGATGTTCGGCGAGGTGCTGGACCTGATCGACCTCGCCCTGCCCAAGCCGGAACGCCACCTGTACGCGGGCGCCGGGCACGCCCCGCACCTCTCGCAGCCGGAGGAGTGGGTGCGCGTGGTGCTGCCGAGGGCGCTGGGCTGAGGCGCGCCGTCGCGGTGGCGGCGGGCCGACCGTCCGCCGGGGACGGGGCGGCCCGGGCGGGAGTCGGCCGCCCTACCGGTCGGCGGCCGTCCTAGCGGTCGCCGGCGCCCCAGCCGTCGTCCGGCAGGTCGCCGTCCGGCGCGGGGCACTCGACGTGCTCGAAGCCCCACAGCACCGCCTTGTGCAGCACCCACTCCGGAAGCGGCGGCTGGTCGTAGCCGTCGCGGTCGGTGAGCACCAGCTCGACCCGGACCTCCTCGGCCGGCGAGAACTCCAGGTTCCGCTGGCCCGGGAGGTTCTCGTACGTCACCGTCCGCCAGCTGTGGCCGGTGGCGGTCAGCGCCGTCATCAGGTCCCGCTCGGAGACGTGGGTGTCGAGCGTCACCGAACCGCCGCCCGGCCGGGGGAGGTCGAGCTCGCCGTGCCAGACCGGCAGCGACAGCGCGTGGAGCCGGCGGCAGCGGCAGAACACCGTCTGCACGTCGCCCCAGCCGAAGGCGTGCGGCCACCGGTGGCCGCGGTGGACGCGGCCGCCGTCCCACGGATCGCCGTAGTGGGCGGCGAGTTCGGGCAGTGAGGCACCGTAGCGCAGCTCGCCGAGGCCGCCGGTGGTGGCCAGGCCGGTGACGAGCGGGAGGAAGCCCGTCAGCCCAGGCACCCGCGCACCGCCTCGATCAGGCGGTTCGCCCGGGCGTCGCCGTGGCCGATCATCCGGTTGGCGACGTAGCCGAAGCCGACGCCGAACTCGTCGTCCCCGAAGGCGAACTGGCCGCCGGCGCCGTCGTTGCCGAAGCTGCGCGCGCCGAGCAGCGGGCGGAAGGCGGGGGAGTCCAGCAGCAGGCCGGAGCCCCAGCGGGCGCCCAGGTCGAAGCCCAGGAAGCCCGCGCCGGAGGAGACTTCGCGCACCGCGTCGGTCACGGTGTCGGCCGAGAGCAGCCGCTCGCCGCCGTCCAGGCCGGTGGCCGCCGCCGCGTAGAGGCCCGCCAGGCCGGTGGCCGAGGCGACGGCGCCCGCCCCGGGCAGCTCGATCGCGTGCAGGTCCGGGTCGTTCCAGCCGTGCGGCACGTCCAGGCCGGGGAAGACCAGGGCGCCGTTCATGGTGACGATCCGGGTGAGCAGGTGCTCCGGACCCGGCATCGGACGGCGGCCCTCGGCCTCCACCAGCCGGGCCAGGAGCGGCAGTTCGCTCTCCGGCAGGCCGATCCGGACCGGCAGCCCGAGCGGCTCGGAGATCTCCTTGCGCAGGAACACGCCCGGGGTCAGCCCGGTGATCCGGCGGATCACCTCGCCGACCGCGAAGCCGAACACATGGCCGTGGTACTCGTGGGTGGAGCCCGGCTCCCAGAGCGGCCGCTGCGCCTCGATCGCCCGGATCACCGGATCCCAGGCGGCGACCTCCTCGAAGGAGAGCGCCGCGTCCAGGGCCGGGAGGCCGGCGCGGTGGCCGAGGATCATCCGGGTGGTGACGGCCTGCTTGCCGTTCCGGGCGAACTCCGGCCAGTAGCGGGCGACCGGCGCGTCCAGGTCGAGCCGGCCCTGCTGGGCGAGCAGGTGCGCGGAGATGCTCACCGGGCCCTTGGCGCAGGAGAACACCGGTACGACGGTGTCCTGCGTCCAGGCCCGGCCGGTGCGGTCGTCGGCCGTGCCGCCCCACAGCTCGACCACCTTCCGGCCGCCGGAGAACACCGTGACGGCGGCGCCCAGTTCGGGGAACTCGGTGAAGTTGGCGGCGAAGGCGTCCGCGACGGCGCCGAAGCGCTCGTCGGCCCAGCCGTGGTGCTGCTGCATGATGTGGTGCCCCGTTCTGCCCTCAAGATCGACCGAACCACGCTACGGGAGCCGGGCGGCCGTGACGAGGGGATTTCACCAGGCCGGGGCAGGTGGGACGGATGTGGCAGACTCGCCCACCGGAACGGAGGAGGGGGCCAGGTGGATCGCGAGGCGCTGACCGCGCTCTGGGAGCGGCGGTGGCCCGGCACGGAGCCCGTCGGGCACGAGATCGACAGCCGGGCGCGGGACGTCTGGGTGCGCTTCCACAGCCTGCCGGAGTCCAAGCGGTACCCCGACGACGAGCGCGAGTACGCGATCGTCCTGGAACGCCACAACACCGTGCTGGACGAGCTGTTCGCCGGCGCCGAGGTGTACGTCCTCACGCCCAGGTGGACGAGCAGGACGAGCGTCCCCCGCATGCGCCGGGACGCGAGGCACTGGCGCACCTGGCTCCAGAGCGACGACCCCGAGCCGGAGTTCCGCACCTACTGCCACGTCTTCGTGGAGCGGCGGCAGTGGCGGCGGGGCGGCCTGGACCGGCTGCTGCGCCGGGTCGCGGACGAGCGGGAGGCCGGGGTGATCGTCACGGACACCGGGATGCGGCGGCTGTACCACCCGTACGACGGCGGCGCGGACGTCCACCTGGCCACACCGGAGGAGCGCGACCGGTTGAAGGAGCGGCACGCCGACTGGCTGTCGCGGCACCCGGACGGCTGGTGAGCGGCGGGTCGGGGCGAAGGCTTGCCGTGGCCGCCGTCCGCCCCGCAGAGTGTCGGGAGCGCGTTGACGATCACGCGCGCCGGCAGCTCGGCTGCCGCAGTGGGCAGGGGAGCGGGACATGGCCGTCAGTCTGAGCAAGGTCGAGCGGAGCGCGCCCGGGCTGGTGAGCCTCTACAAGACGGCCGGCGCCTCGGTGGAGCGGCGCGGGCTGAACGGCCAGCGGCTGGCGGTGTACCTGGTGGTCGACTACTCCGGTTCGATGCGGCCCTACTACAAGGACGGCAGCGTCCAGGCGCTCGCCGACCGCGTGCTGGGGCTGTCGGCCCACCTGGACGACGACGGGAGCGTGCCGGTCGTCTTCTTCTCCACCGAGGTCGACGCCCGGGCCGAGATCGCCCTGGCGGACCACGCGGGCTGGATCGACCGGATCGTCGCGGGCCTCGGGCACATGGGGAAGACCAGTTACCACCTGGCGATGGACGCGGTGGTCCGGCACTACCGGGAGAGCGGGGCCACGGCGCCGGCCTTCGTCCTGTTCCAGACGGACGGCGGCCCGATCAGCAAGAGCGCGGCGGAGAAGCGGCTGTGCGAGGCGGCGACGCTGCCGATCTTCTGGCAGTTCATCGGCTTCGGGGACCCGGACGGCAGGCAGTTCGACTTCCTGCGGAAGCTGGACGAACTGCCCGTCCCGGAGAAGCGGCCGATCGACAACGCGGGCTTCGTCCACCTGGGGCGCGATCCCCGGACGGTCTCCGACGGGGAGCTGTACGACCTGCTGCTCACCGAGCTGCCGAGCTGGCTCGCGGCCGCCCGGGCCCAGGGCATCGTCCCGGAGCAACCGGCGCCGCAGCCGCAACCGCAGCCGCAGCCGACGGCGGCCCCGCCGTCGGAGCGCCGGGGCTTCTGGGCCACCCTGACCGGGGGCCCGGGGAAGCGGAGCCGGCGCGGTGAGGCGGGGAGGGGCGGGCTTCGACGGCCAGGACGAAGGCGGTCCGTGAGGAACGGTGTCGCCGCCGTCTACCGGGCCCCTGGCCTGGGCAGGCTCGGACGGACAGCGCCAGCGAAAGGGGCCGACGATGGCCGCAGTTCACGAATCCGTCCTCGACGCGATCGGCGGGACGCCGCTGATCCGCCTCGCCCGGCTCGGCGCCGGGATCGCCGCGCCGATCTACGCCAAGGCGGAGTTCCTCAGCATCGGAGGCAGCGTCAAGGACCGCGCCGCACTGTCGATGGTGCTGGCCGCCGAGCGGGACGGCCTGCTGGGGCCGGGCGGGACGATCATCGAGGCGACCTCCGGCAACACCGGCATCGGCCTGGCGATCGTCGGCCGGCAGCGCGGGTACCGGGTGATCGCCGGGGTGGCGGACAAGGCGGCGGCCGAGAAGGCGGACATCCTGCGCGCGTACGGCGCCGAGGTGGTGCTCGCGCCGACCCTGGTGCCCCAGGAGGACCCGAGGCACCTGTTCAAGGTGGTCCAGCGGCTGGCCGAGGAGATCCCCGGTGCCTGGCTGGCCAACCAGTACGACAACCTGGCCAATCCTGACGCGCATGTCCGGACCACCGGCCCCGAGATCTGGGAGCAGACCGGCGGCCGGGTCACCCACTTCGTCGCGGGCGTCGGTACCGGCGGCACCATCACCGGTACCGGCGGATACCTGAAGGAGGTCTCCGGCGGCACGGTGACCGTGGTCGGCGCGGACCCGGAGTCCTCCTCGTACGGGGGCGGGGACGGCAGCCCGTGGTTCGTCGAGAGCATCGGGCACTTCCTCCACCCCGAGACCGTCGAGGACCGCTGGCCGCAGGCCTACCGCTCGGAGGTGATCGACTCCTTCGAGCGGATCCGGGACCGCGAGTCGCTGCTGACGGCGCGCCGGCTCGCGCGCGAGGAGGGCCTGCTGGCCGGCCCGTCCTCCGGCACGGCGGTCGCGGCGGCGCTGCGGGTGGCGCGGACGCTCGGGCCGGACGACCTGGTCGTGGTGGTGCTGCCCGACTCGGGCCGCTCCTACCTGTCCAAGGTGCACAGTGACGCGTGGATGCGGGAGTGGGGCTTCCTGGAGGACGAGGCGGAGGGCCTGCGCCCGCTGCTGGAGGCGGCCGGGCCGCTGGTGACGGTCGACGCCGGCACCACCGTCGGCGAGGCGGCCCGGGCGCTGCGGGACGCGCCGGGCGGCGTCGCCCCGGCGGTGCTGGCGCGGCCGGCGCGCCCGTTCGGGGTGAACGCGACCGAGGTGGCGGGCTCGGCGTCCCGGGAGGTGCTGACGGCGGCGCTCGCGGACGGCAGGGCCAGGCCGGAGGACCCGCTGGGCGCGCTGCTCGGGCCGGCGCTGCCGACGGTCGGCGTCGGGCAGTCGGCGGCCGAGGCGCGGGCGGCGCTGGCGGGCGGGCGCCCCGCGGTGCTGGTGCTGCTGGACGGCCGGGTGGCGGGGCTGCTGACCAGGGAGGTGCTCGCGGGCTGACGGTACGTCAGTTGTCGCCCGTCGGCATCAGGATGGCGGAGATCACCCGGTCCAGGGTGCGGTCGAACGCCCGGTCCGGGTCGGCGGGCGGGCCCGCGGCGGCGAAGGCCTGGGCCAGGTGCGGGAATTCGCCGCTCGCCGCCGCCCGGCCGAGGTAACCGACCAGCTCGGACTGCCACTTGGCGCCCGCGGCCGCCGTCCGCTCGAACTGGGCGAACTGGGCGATGAAGCCGTTGATCAGGGCCATCGCCTCCATCCGGTCGCCCCCGCCGAGGCCGGTGGGGGCGGTGACGGCGAGGAAGTGGTCGGTGTAGCGCAGGGCGTTGGGGCCGATGCCGGGGCGGGCCAGCACCAGTGCGGGCAGCCAGGGGTGGCGGCGGAAGATGCCGAGCTGCTGGTGGGCGAGGTCGGCGAGGTCGGCCCGGACGTCGCCGCTCGGTGCGGACGGGAACCGGTACTCGGCGGTGGCCGCGTCGAGCATCAGGTCGAGCAGGTGTTCCTTCTTCGGCACGTAGTTGTAGAGCGACATGGTGCCCGCGCCGAGCGCCGCCGCGACCCGCCGCATGGAGACCGCGTCCAGGCCCTCGGCGTCGGCGATCCCGATGGCCGCGGCGGCGATCGAGTCGCGACTGTGGGCCGGGCGCGGGCCGCGGCCGGTGCGCTCGGGGCGCAGCCAGATCACTTCGGGGGCCTCGGGGGGCGTGGGCTTGCTGGACGCCGGCGCGGACCCGCCCGGTGCGGGCGTGCTGGACGGCGTGGGCTTGCTGGACGGCACTGGAAGATCACCTCGCTTTCCCCATCTTAGATACGTACGGCGTACGTAGTAGGATGCGCCTGCGCGCGCTTCTACGTACGCTGTACCTAGAGAGGGGCAGAGCCATGTCCGACACCGCCCGACCCGCCATCGAGATGGCGGGCGTGGAGAAACGCTTCGGCGCCACCGAGGCCCTGCGCGGCCTCGACCTCGCCGTCCCGGCCGGCACCGTCTGCGGCCTGCTCGGCCCCAACGGCGCCGGCAAGACCACCGCCGTCCGCGTCCTCGCCACCCTGGTCGCCCCCGACCGCGGCACCGCCAGGGTCGCCGGACACGACGTCGTCCGCGCCGCCGAGGACGTCCGCCGCGCCATCGGCCTCGCCGGGCAGCACGCCGCCGTCGACGAGGGCGTCACCGGCCGCGACAACCTCCGCCTGCTCGGCCGGCTGCACCACCTCGGCGCCCGCCGGGCCCGGGAGCGCGCCGACGAACTGCTCACCCGCTTCGGCCTCGCCGAGGCCGCCGACCGGCTCGTGCGCACCTACTCCGGCGGCATGCGCCGGCGCCTCGACCTCATCGCCAGCCTGGTCACCAGCCCGCCGGTGCTCTTCCTGGACGAGCCCACCACCGGGCTCGACCCGCGCAGCCGACAGGCGATCTGGGACACCGTCAAGGAACTCGCGGACGGCGGCACCACCGTGCTGCTCACCACCCAGTACCTGGAGGAGGCCGACCGGCTCGCCGACGACATCGTGGTGGTCGACCACGGCGCCGCCATCGCCACCGGACCGCCCGACCGGCTCAAGGCGGCGATCGGCAGCCAGGTCTCCGTCACCCTGGCCGACCCCGGGCAACTCGCCGCCACCGCCGTCGTGCTGTCCTCGATGACCGGGGGCGACGCCCGGGTGGACGTCGCCGAGCGGACCGTCACGGTGCTGACCACGCCCGGCGTGTCCATCCTGCTGCCGTCGCTGGTCCGGGAGTTGGACGGCGCCGGGGTCGTCGCGCAGGACGTCGCGGTGCGGGCGCCCTCGCTGGACGACGTGTTCCTCGCGCTCACCCAGGAGTCCGCGGACGCCGGGAGGGCCGCCCGGTGACCACTGCGCACATCGCCCCGGCGCGACCGTCCGGCATCGGCCGGCTCGCCACCGGCACCTGGACCTCGGTGCTCCGCGTCCTGCTCAACTACCGCCACTCACCGGGCCTGTTGGCCGCCTCCCTGGGCGTTCCGGTGGTGATGGTGGTGGTCTTCGGGTACGTCCTCGGCAGTGCCATGCAGGTGCCGGGCGGCGGCGACTACCGGGAGTTCCTGATGCCCGGCCTGTTCGCCATGGTGGCCACCAACGGCATCATGCCGACCATGGTCGGCGCCGCCCGCGACGTCTCGCGCGGAGTCACCGACCGGCTGCGCTCCATGCCCGTCTCCCGCACCGGGCTGCTGCTCGGGCAGACCCTCGCCGACCTGCTGGTCAGCATGGTCGTCCTGGCCCTGCTGGCCCTGGTCGGGCTCGCCACCGGCTGGCAGGCCCGGAACGGACTCGCCGACGCGGCAGGGGCGTTCGCGCTGCTGCTGCTCTTCCGATTCGTGATGACCTGGGTCGGCACCCTGCTCGGCCTGGCCGTCGGCAAGGAGGAGGCGGCCGGTCAGCTGTCCGTGGCGGTCTTCCCGCTGGCGATGATCACCAACGCGTACGTGCCGACCGGCGGCATGCCCGGCTGGCTGCGGTTCCTCGCCGACTGGAACCCGGTCAGCTCCGTCGTCCAGGCCTGCCGGGAACTGTTCGGCAACCCCTCGGCGGCCGGTTCCGCCTGGCCCACGCAGCACGCCGTCCTCGCCGCACTGCTCTGGAGCGCGTTGCTGCTGGCAGTCTGCATGCCGCTCGCCGTACGGAAGTTCGCCACGCACGGGCGGTGATCCGCCGGGTTCCGGCACTCCCGCCAAATGTGCTGGACAGCGGAGCCGGTGTGGTCTTGGGTGGGGCGCCATGGAGTACACCCACCTCGGCCGCACCGGCCTGACCGTCTCCCGCCTCTGCCTCGGCACCATGAACTTCGGCCCCCACACCGAGGAGGCCGAGGCCCACCGCCTCATGGACACCGCCCACGAGCGCGGCATCAACTTCTTCGACACCGCCAACACCTACGGCCGCGACAGCGAGGGCCGGCTGCGGGGGCGGACCGAGGAGATCATCGGCCGCTGGTTCGCCAAGGGCGGCGGACGCCGCGAGCGCACCGTCCTCGCCACCAAGGCCTACGGCGACATGGGCGACTGGCCCAACGAGAGCAAGCTCTCCGCGCTCGCCATCCGCAAGGCCGTCGAGGCCAGCCTGCGCCGCCTCCAGACAGACCACATCGACCTCTACCAGATGCACCACATCGACCGGGCCACGCCCTGGGAGGAGATCTGGCAGGCGATGGAGGTCCTGGTGGCCCAGGGCAAGGTCGTCTACGTGGGCTCCAGCAACTTCGCCGGCTGGCACATCGCCCAGGCCCAGGAGACCGCCCGCGCCCGCCACTTCCTCGGCCTGGTCAGCGAGCAGTCCCTCTACAACCTGCTCGACCGCGCCATCGAGCTCGAAGTCGTCCCCGCCCTCCAGCACTACGGGCTCGGGCTGATCCCGTGGTCCCCGCTGCGCAGCGGCCTGCTCGGCGGCGTCCTGCGCAAGGAGCGCGAGGGCACCCGCGACCGCAGCGCCATGCCCTACGCCAGCGAACTCCTCGCCAAGCACCGCGACCGCATCCAGGCCTACGAGGACTTCGCCGCCGAACTCGGCGCCGACCCCGCCGACCTCGCCCTCGCCTGGCTCCTCTCCCGCCCGGCCGTCACGGCCCCCATCATCGGCCCCCGCACCCCGGCCCACCTCGACGCCGCCATCGGCGCGTTCGACCTCAAGCTCGACCAGAAGACCCTCGACCACCTCGACGAGCTCTTCCCGGGCCACCGGCCCGCCCCGGAGGACTACGCCTGGTAGGCCGTCCGCGTCCGGCCCCGGCCCCTTCGTCGGGGGCCGGGGCCCCGCGCGCACCCGGGGGAGCCGGCCGGGGACCGGCGGCCTCGGCAGTGGCTGGGCGTCAACCAGCCCGCACAGTAGCCGAATTGTGAGGGTGGCGAGTCTTGACCGGGCCGTCCGGCACTGGTCTAGTCACCGCTTACATGGGCAAGGGTACGGGGAGGCACAATTGGCCTTGTTCGCCAAGCCGCAGCCGGGCTACACCACCGCCGCCGCCACCGGCGACACCGTGGTGCTGCTGATCGGCATGCGGATCAACCGCTTCTGGGCCGTGCACCACTGGGGCCCGGTGATGTTCTCGATGCTCCGGATGCTGTACGACCTGCGCCGCGCCCCCGAGCGCGGCCTGCGCGGCCGCATCCTGCTGACCGCCTCGCCGCGCACCTACTACGTGGTCCAGTACTGGGAGTCGAAGGAGAAGCTGTACGGCTACGCGAGCGCGCCGGACGGCTTCCACCACACCGTGTGGGGCATCGCCAACCGCAAGCTGCGGGAGGGCAAGGCCCGCGGGCACGTCGGGCTCTGGCACGAGACGTACATCGCGCCGCCGGGCGGGTACGAGTCGATCTACTTCGACATGCCGCCGTTCGGCCTGGCCGGCGCCACCGGCTCGCTGCCGGTGGAGGCGCGCGGTCGGCACGCGGCGCAGCGGCTGGCCTACCGGGAGCCGGCACCGGAGCCGGAGACCGCTGGGTCGCAGTCGCAGTCGCAGTCGCAGTCGCAGTCGCAGCCGAAGCCGCAGTCGCAGCCGCCGGCCGGCCGGTCGGAGCCGGAGACCGGTGGGGCGCGGACGGCGCCGGGCGGGGCGGGCGAGTCCGAGGCCGGGGCCGCGCCGGCCCCCGGTGCCTGAGTACGGCTGCGCCGGGAGTGTCGTGGGCCGCCCGCCGCCGTGCCGTGAGAGCGTCGGGGAATGGTGGATCGGGGCGACGCGCGGCCGCAGGCGCCGGCGCGGTCGGTGCGGGTGGTGCACGAGGTGCCGTACCGCGCGCAGTGGGAGTCGGCGGAGCTGGTGCGGGAGATCGTCGACGGGCGGCTGGAGGCGTCCGCCGATCCGCGCTGGGGGCAGTCCGGCGCGGCCACCGCGGAGGAGTACGCGTGGTGGTCCTGGCGGCTGTGCGGGGTGGCCTGTCTGCGGATGGCGCTGGCGCACTGGTGGGGCGTGACCCCGGCGGCGCTGGCGCTCGCGGGCGAGTGCGTGGCGGCCGGCGCCTACCTGCGGGACGGTGACAGCCTGCGCGGGCTGATCCACGCGCCGTTCGCCGAGTACGTCGAGCGGCGCTGGGGACTGGCCGCGCGGGCACGGGAGTTGACGCCCGAGGAGGTGTCGTCGGAGGTGGCCGACGGCCGGCTGGTGATGGTCTCGGTGCACCCGTCGATCCGGGAGCCGTACGGGCCGGAGCCGGTGCGGCGCGGTGGGCACCTGGTCCTGGCGGTGGGTGCCACGGACACGGCGCTGCTGATCCACAACCCCTCCGGGTTCCCGGGGGAGTCGCAGGCCTTCGCGCGCGTGCCGTGGCGGTCGTTCGGGCGGTTCTACGCCGGACGCGGGATCGTGCTCGGCCCGCCCCGGGTCTCCTCGCCCTGACGTCGCGGAGCGGTCACTGGTTGTCCGGCAGTCCCATCGGGTTGATCGGCAGCCGGCCGCGACAGAGCGCCGAGATCGGCTTCAACGCCGCGGCGAGCCGGTCGAGTTCGGTCCGCGGGTAGTCGTCCCAGACCCGGGCCGCGGCCAGGTCGGTGGCGGCCTCCAGGGTCTGGTGACGGATCCGGCCGAGCTCGGTGACCGTCCCCTCGGCGGTCAGCCAGCCGCGCTCGACCAGGCGGTCGGCCGCCGCCTCCCACTCGGCGTCCGTCCACCCGCGCAGCGGCTGGAGCATCTCGCGCCGCATGTCCATCGCGCAGCGGACCACCAGGGCCTCGCAGCCGTCCAGCCCGGCCGCCACCAGGGCGGCCACGTGGCCGTCGCCGCGGTGCTCGCGCATCACGGTGGCGGCCTGCCAGAGCCGCTCGTACAGGCCGCTCGGGCGGGGCAGCGCGGCGTTGGCGGCGGCCAGCACCCGCCCGGCGCAGTCCAGCCGGGTGGCGGCCTGCTCCAGGGTCTCGGCGACCAGCTCGACCTGCTCCTTGTCCACGTGCTCCAGCAGCCCCTCCAGGATCGTCGCGGAGGCCTTCAGGCGGGCGGTCAGCGCCTCCTCCGGGCTCGCGTGGTTCCACACCTCCGGCAGGGCGCGCTCGACCATCGAGGGGGAGAAGTTGAAGAAGGCGGCCGTCACCGGCGGGGCGTCCACCGCGCCGAGCGGGGCCGATCGGGTGGCGAAGTAGCCGTGCAGGCGGCCGTGCAGACCGGCCTCCTCGAAGGCGGCGCGGCCCTCGGGCAGGAAGTAGGTGACGGCGTGCACCGGCTCGAAGAGCCACCACAGCGCGCGGGCGGGGTGGACGAGATCGGTCATCGGGAGACCTTCCTCGGACGGAGCTCCGGGCGGGCCGGGGAGCTCGGCGGTCGGGACGGCCCGGCAGGAGCCGCGGCGGGCCGTGGCCCGTTCAAGGGCTGATGACCACGGCGAGGGCCCCGGTAATCCTGCCGGGGGTGTGATGACGGTCACGCCGAGGCGGCGCTGTGCGCCCGGCGGCGGTACGGCGCGGGATGATGGGATGAGGTGCCCGCTCCCGGGGGGCGCCCAGCCCCCGCAGGTCCTCGTACGAAGGTAGTCGGTCATGGCCCAGATCAACCCCAGCATCCTGTCCGCGGACTTCGCCCGGCTCGCCGACGAGGCCGAGGCCGTCCGGGGTTCCGACTGGCTGCACGTGGACGTCATGGACAACCACTTCGTGCCCAACCTGACCCTCGGCGTCCCGGTGGTCGAGTCGCTCGCCCGCGCCACCGACACCCCGCTCGACCTCCACCTGATGATCGAGGACCCGGACCGCTGGGCCCCGCAGTACGTCGAGGCCGGCGCCGGCTCGGTCACCTTCCACGTCGAGGCCGCCGCCGCGCCCGTCCGGCTCGCCCGTGAGATCCGCGCCAAGGGCGCCCGCGCGTCGATGGCGCTCAAGCCGGGCACCCCGATCGAGCCGTACGAGGACCTGCTGCCCGAGCTCGACATGGTGCTGATCATGACCGTCGAGCCCGGCTTCGGCGGCCAGGCCTTCCTGGACATCATGCTGCCGAAGATCCGCCGCACCCGGGAGCTGATCGCCAAGCACGACCTGGAGCTGTGGCTGCAGGTGGACGGCGGCGTCGCGGCGAACACGATCGAGCGCTGCGCGGAGGCGGGCGCGGACGTGTTCGTGGCCGGCTCGGCGGTGTACGGGGCCGAGGACCCGGCCGAGGCGGTCCGCAAGCTGCGGGACCTCGCCGACAAGGCGTCGGCGGACGCCTGGTGGGCCTGCGGGCACTGAGGCCCGCCGGGCCTTCGCCGGGCCCTCGCCGGGCCGCCCGCGCGCGGTGCCGCCGGCCGTGCGGGGGCCGTGCTTGCCGGGGGCCGAGCCTCTTGGGCCCGGCCCCCGGCGTGGGAAGCGGGCCGGCTCAGCCGGCGACGGCCGCTTCGGGTGAGGTGACCGCCTTGGCCGAGAGGGCGCGGCCGTAGCGGCGCAGTAGGAGGACGGCGGTGGTGGCGAGGCCGACGAGCAGGCCGAGCCAGAGGCCGCGGGTCTCGCCGCCGAGGGGGTAGGCGAGGAGCCAGGAGGCGGGCAGGCCCACGAGCCAGTAGCCGATCAGGGTGATGCGGAAGCCGCTCCTGGTGTCGTCGAGGCCGCGCAGCAGGCCGACGCCGATGTTCTGGGCGCAGTCGAAGAACTGCAGCACGGCGACGACGGCCAGGAGTCCGGTGGCGATCCGCAGGCCCTGCTGGTCGGCGGCCGCGCCGGGGTCGAAGTAGGGCCGCAGGACGAGGTCGGGCACGGTGAGGTAGGCGATGCCGACGAGGGTGGTGACGGCGGCGCCGCAGGCGAGTGCGGTGTTCTTGATCCGGCGGGCCGCGGCGTACTCGCCGAGGGCGAGTTCGCGGCTGACGTTGATGGAGGCCGCGTGGGAGAGGCCCACGGCGACCTGGAAGACGATGTAGATCAGCTGGTTGACGGCGGTGTGGGCGGCGAGCGCGGCGGCGCCGAAGCTGCCGGCGAGCAGGGCGGTGACGGAGAAGAAGCCGGCCTCGGAGCCGTAGGTGGCGGCGATCGGGGTGCCGAGGCCGAGCAGGCGGCGCACGGTGGGGGCGTCGGCGCGCCAGAAGTCCGGGCTCAGCAGGGGTGCGAGCTGCGGGTCGCGGCGGGCCGAGGCGTAGAGGGCGAGGAAGGAGAGCAGGTAGACGCTGCTGGTGGCGACGCCGATGCCGGTGAGGCCGAGTTTGGGCAGGCCCCAAGTGCCGTGGATGAAGAGCCAGTTGAGTCCGGCGTTGATGGCGACGGAGGCGATGGTGATCTGCAGCAGGGCCTGGGGGCGGCGCATGCCGACGGTGAACTGGCGGATCGCCTGGAACCAGAGGCAGGGGACCAGGCCGGGGGCGAGGGCGGCGAGCATGCCCTGGGCGCGGTGGGCGACTTCCGCGTCCTGGCCGAGCCAGGTGGCGGCCTGGCCGATGAGCACCATCAGGACGGCGCCCGCGAGGCCGGCCAGGGTGGCGACGGCCATCGCCGCCCGGACGAGGCCGCGGACCTCGTCGCCGTCGTCGGCCGCGTCCTCGTCCCGTTCGGCGCGCGCGGCGGCGGCCGCGACCTGGTTGCCGACGGAGGTGACGAGGCCGACGCCCATGGTGCGCAGCTGGTTGAAGACGACCAGGGCGAGGCCGCCGGCCGCCAGGGCCTCGGTGCCGAGCACGCCCATCATGATGGTGTCGGTGGTGGTGAGGGCGACCTGGGCGAGCTGGGTGAGGGCGAGCGGGACGGCGAGGGCGGCGAGTGCGCGGCTGTCGCGGGCGAGGGTGGCTAGCTGCTGCATCGTGGGTGTCACGTTTCTCGGAAGTCAGGGCCTGCGGAGTTTGGTGAGCGTTTCGTCGATGTCGGCCTCCACGGCCTCGTCGAGCAGTGCGCGGGCGTTCATCCAGTCGTCGTTGAAGACGGTGTCCATGTACTTCTCGCCACCGTCGTTGATGAAGGCGACCATAACGGCATCCGGGGCCAGGGCCGGCAGGCGGTTCAGGGCCTCGTGGACGACGCCTCCGGCGGAGCCGCCGATGAGCAGGCCGGTGCGGCGGGCGACGACGCGGGCGGTCGCGAAGGCCTCGATGTCGCCGACCTTCACGCCCTCGTCGATGAGGTCGTAGTCCACCAGCAGGCCGATGGTGGCGCCCTCGGGGGTGCCGGTGCCGGACTGGTAGTAGTCGTGGGCGGGCGGCCCGAAGGCGATCGAGCCCTTCGGCTCGACGCCCACGACGGCGACGCCGGGCACGGAGCGCTTGAGCTCGCGGGCGGTGCCGCACAGGCCGCCGCCGGTGCCGACCGCGCCGATCAGCACGTCGACCCGGTTGTCGAGGGCCTGGGCGATCTCGCGGCCGACGGCGTGGTAACCGACCGCGTTGCTGGGGTTGTTGTGCTGCTCGGTGAAGAAGGTGTTGTCCTTGCCGCGGGCCATCTCCTCGGCGAGTTCCTCGCGGGCCGCGGTGTGGAGTTCCTCGCCGTCGGTGTCGGCGTCGACGAAGACGAGTTCGGTGCCCATCGCCTTCATGCCGCGCAGCTTGTCGGCGGCGGCGTGGTTGTCGACGACGGCGGTGAAGCGGTAGCCGCGTTCGGCGGCGACGACGGCCAGGCCCAGGCCGGTGTTGCCGGAGGTGGACTCGATGATGTGGCCGCCTTCGCGCAGGTCGCCGCGTTCCTCGGCGTCGAGGACCATCTGGCGGGCCATGCGGATCTTGGCGCTGCCGGTGGGGTTGAACATCTCCAGTTTCAGCAGCAGCCGGGCGCCGTTGTCGGCACGGGCGAGTTCGAACAGCGGGGTGCGGCCGATGAGGTCGGACATCCGGCTGACCACCGGGGGGCGGTTCAGGGCGTCGGTCATGGTGGAGCTCCGTGGGGACGGCGGGGCGGGGAGGTTCGTGCGGGGGTCAGCGGTCGAGGCGCCAGCGCGGGCGGTCGCCGTGGTGGTCGACGACGACCTTCGGCGGCAGTGGCAGTTCGTGGAAGGGGGACTCGTTGGAGTCCATCTGGTAGCCCGCGGTGTTGGGGTAGACGAGCAGGTCGCCCACCCGGGGCCGGGCGGGGAAGGCGATCTTGCGCCAGGTCAGCAGGTCGGAGTCCAGGCAGCTGGCCCCGCCCACGCAGGCCCGGTACGGCTGCTCCGGGGGCCGAGTGCGGTCGCCGAGCAGGACCGGGTCGGGCAGGTACTCGCTGTTGAACCACTGCTCGGACAGGCTGAGGCTGGTGCCGTCGACGGTGACGATGCCGTACCCGGCGCGGTCCTTGACGCCCTGGACGGGGAACACCGACGACCCGGCGCGGTCCAGCAGGGCGCGGCCGGGCTCCAGCAGGAGCGTCACGCCGGCCTGCCGCAGCCGCTCGGCGAGGCTCGGTCCGGTACCGCCGGGGCGGGCGGCGAGGATCGCGCGCAGTGCGTCCGCGCCGGCGACGGGGGAGTGGTACGGGTAGAAGTCGCCCGTGGCGAAGGCCTTCTCGCCGTGGTAGTGCCCGGGGCCCTGTTCGGCGAGGAAGGTGTCCCAGGCATCGGCGGCGACGTAGTCGACGGGGAAGCCGCCGCCGATGCTGATCCGGTCCGCCGGCAGGCCCGACGCCCGGGCCTTGAGGCAGAGTTCGACGAGCTCTCCGGCGAGGTCGGCGCGTGGCTGGACCGCGTAGCCGGAGAGGTGGAAGCTGAAGCCCTCCATCCGTACGGTGTCCCCGGCCTCGGCGCAGCGCCGCAGGGCCTGGTGCAGTTGCGCGTCGTCCAGGCCGAACCGGCTGCGCGGCTGGGCCGGCGGGTGCCGGCGCAGCAGGACGCGGACGGGACGGTCGGTGTCGAGGCCGAGCAGGCGTTCCAGTTCGTCGGGGGCGTCGACGGCGATCAGTGCGCCCTGCCGGGTGGCGACGCGCAGCAGTTGCTCGTTCTTGGCGGGGCCGGTGACGACGAGGTCCTCGCCGCGCACGCCGTGGCCGAGGGCGTCGCGCAGTTCGCCGAGGGAGGCGACGTCGATTCCGGCGCCGGCCGCGGCGCAGCGTTCCACGAACACGGAGGCCTTGTTGGCCTTCTTCGCGTAGTGGACGCGGCCCTCGACCTCGGCGTCGGCCAGGGCGGCGCGGAACGCGGCGAGGTTGTCGTCGAAGCGTTCGGGCAGCAGGTAGTGGAAGGGGCCGTCCAGGCCGTGGGCGAGTTCGTGGAGCAGTCCGCTGTCGTGGATCCGGTCGGTGAGCGGGTCGGGGTGGGCGGGCAGGCTCAGCGCCACAGGGCCACCTCGGTTCCGAGGCCCTGGGCGGCGGCGAGTTGGGCGAAGCGGTGGCCCAGCGCGATGTCGGTGACGACGAGTCCGCTGTTGTAGGCGAAGATCCGCTGCCCGGGGGCGGTGCGGGCGGCGGCGGCGCCGGAGATGACGACGGGCAGCTCCAGGTCGACGGCCGGGAGCTTGCCGTCGGCGTCGGCCATGTCGGTGCCGGTGACGCGCATCTGGGCCTCGCTGGTGGCGATCACCCGGTCCGCCCGGTGGAGGGTGGAGGGGGCGAGGCCGTGGCCGACCAGGATCGAGACCGCGCCGGGCTTCAGCCAGTCGGCCTCGACGGCGGCGGGGGTGTGGCCGCCGGCGGTCGCGACGACGACGTCGGCGTCGCGGGCGGCGGCCCTGAGGTCGGTGACCAGTTCGAGCTCGCGGTCGGGGAAGTGCCGGGCGAGTTCGGCGCGGACGGCGGCGATGCCGTCGGGGTGGGTTCCGGACAGGAGGAGACGCTCCAGCCCGGGCAGGGCGGTGAGCAGGAACGGCAGCGCCAGGCGGCCCTGGGTGCCGGTGCCGATCACCAGCGCGGTCGAGGCGTCGGGGGCGGCGCACTCGCGGGCCAGCAGGGCGGAGACGGCCGGGGTGCGCAGGGATCCGATGCGGGAGCAGTCCATCATGGCGACGGGCAGGCCGGTGACGTCGTCGTAGATGGTCAGCGTCGTGTAGTAGTGCTGGTTCTCGCGGCTCCGGTCGAGGCCGTGCTTGTAGGAGGTCTTGACGGCGACGACGTTGCGCACGCCGTCGCGGCCGAGCATGGCGTAGGAGACGGAGTGGCCGTCGGCGGGCTTGACGGTGAGTTTGCGCGGGTTGTCGGACTGGCCGGCGGCCAGGGTGCGGTAGGCCTGTTCGACGGTGTCGACGACGTCGGCGAGGGTGATGTCCAGGCCGGCGAGGTCGCTGGTGGACAGTACGCGCAGGGTGGTGTCGTCCCGGTCCATGGGGGTGCCCTTTCGAGGTGGTGAGGCGGCGGCAGTGGTGGTTCAGGCGGCCCGGGCGGTGAGGGCGGCCTGGCCGTAGCCGTGTTCGTCGTGCTCGGCGAGCGGGCGGGTGGGGCGGCCTTCCACGCGTACCGAGGCGCGCTTGAGCCAGCGGTCGGTGCCGTCGTAGCGGGCCCGGAACGGCACCCGGCCGTGGACGACGACGTCGTTGTCGACGACCAGGACGTCACCCGGTTCCAGGCTCACCGCGACCGAGACGCGGGCCAGTTCGTCACCGAGGCGCCGGTAGGCCGCGCGCCATGCCTCGTCCGCCTCGTCCAGCGGGGTGTAGGCGGGGTCGTAGCGCATGGTCAGGCCCTCGGGGGCCTCGAAGAGGGTGGGGACCGGCGCGGGCCGGCCGCCGAACTTCCGGGCCTGCTCGTAGGCGTCGTCGGGCAGGATCGGTGCGACGGGCCGCTTCAGCTGCTCGACGTCGGCGTCGGGCAGGTCGGTCAGGCGCACGCTGGCCGCGGTGGTGGCGATGGCGTCGTGGTTGCGCATGCAGCACAGCAGCAGCAGGTGCGCGCGGCCGGGGTGGAAGGCGTCCTCGGTGTGCGGGGTGAGCAGGACGGAGCTGGAGGCTCCGGTCTGCTCGCTCTCGTGGCCCGGCGTCGGGACGATGTTGTGCACGAACCGGCCGTCCTGCTGGCCGTCCCAGGCGATCGGGGTGCCCATCGCCGTGGAGACGAGCAGCAGCACCACGTCCCAGAGCGCGCCGGAGTCGCCGACGGTCGACCAGTGGTCGGGGGTGGGCCCGAGGCGGGTGTCGTCGATCTCCAGTCCGCGCAGCACGAACAGGCCGTCGGCGGTGTCGACCGGACGCAGTCGGTGGCGCAGCGGTTCGCCGAGCCGGGCGCACTTCTCGGGCAGGTCGGCCAGCAGGGCGGGGCTGGTCGCGGAGCCGTGGAGGGCCAGCAGTTCGGCCGCGGTGGAGGTGAGTTCCGCGACGGCGTCGGCGTCGAGACGGCGTACCGGGGCAGGGCAGGTGGGCACGGCGGGACCTTCCGGGGACAGGGGGAGAAGAGGTGCGGGGTGCGGGCACGTGGCGTCACCTCGCCGGTGTGGGACGGCGACGGGAGCTGCGCGTGGGGCATCGGTCCGGGGCGGCTCGAACGGCCGGACGACAGGAAACGTAACAACGACTTTTAGGTAAGGCAAGCCTTACCCGGCTGGATGTCTACATTTGCGTAGTCTCGGTTCCGGGCGGCGGCGCACGTGCGGCGCAGGGGCAACTTCCCTGCTCGCGGGCCGGATTGGGACGCTGGGGCGCATGGCCGGAAGTCGCGTGCGCCCCACCGGACGGCTTGCGACTTGTCTTGAATTTAGGGTAGGTAACCCTAAGCAAATCGAGCACGGAACCGAGACGAGGATCGAACGTGGGCGTCACCAGACGACAGCTGCTGTGGGCCGGAGCCGGAGCCGGGGCGATCGGCGTGCTCGCCGCCTGCGGTGGCGGCAAGGGTGGCGCCGGGGAAGCCGCGGCCTCCGGCGGGACCGGCCAGCAGCCCCGCCCCGGCGGGACGCTGAAGGTCGGTGCGCTCGGCAAGGCCTCGGCGGTCACCCGGGACCCGCACGGCACCCAGGCCAACGAGAGCGACTACCTCATCATCAGCCTGATCTACGACACGCTCGCGATACCCGGGGCCACGGCCAACACCGCTCCCCGCCTGGCCGCCTCCTGGAAGCCGTCGGACGACCTGAAGACCTGGCGCTTCACCCTGGCCGACGGCGCCACCTTCCACGACGGCACCCCGGTCACCGCCGACGACGTCGTCTGGTCGCTGAAGCGGCTGCGCAACACCCCGGCGGGCAAGAGCCGCCTGCCCGGCATCCAGCCCGAGGGCATCACCGCCGAGGACGCCAGGACCGTCGTCCTGGTCTCCGACTACGCCAACGCCGACCTGCCGCTGCTGACCCGCCTGACCACCTTCGTCCTCAAGAAGGACACCAAGGACGACGCGGTCGCCGGCGCCCCGGGCACCGGCCCCTTCAAGCTCGACTGGTACCGCGACGGCAACGCCCGCCTGGTGCGCAACGACAACTGGTACGGCGGCAAGGTCCTGCTGGACGCCGTCGAGGTCCGCCTGTTCGAGAGCCCCCAGGCCATGGCCAACGCCCTGCTCGCCGGACAGATCGACGTCGCCTCCAACGTCGGTGCCGTCGCCGCCCGCACCGCCGAGGCCCGCAAGGACGTCCAGATCGTCCGCCGGCCCAACGACATGGCGATGCCCGTCGTCATGCGCACCGCGGACGGCCCGTTCGCCGACGCACGGGTGCGCGAGGCCCTCAAGCTCGCCGTCGACCGCGACGCCATGGTCAAGCAGGTCCTCTCCGGCTACGGCAGCGTCGCCAACGACGTCCTCGGCACCGGCGACCCCGCCTTCGCCAAGGACATCCCGCAGCGCACCCGCGACCTCGCGAAGGCCAGGCAACTGCTCGCCGACGCGGGCTTCGACACCTCCAGGACCTACGACCTGACCACCACCGAGGACATCGCCGGACTCGCCGAGTCCGCGACCCTCTTCGCCACCCAGGTCCGCGAGGCCGGGGTGAAGATCAACGTGGTGAAGCAGGACTCCAAGGTGTTCTGGGACGACACCTGGCTCAAGGGCACGCTCTACACCAGCTACTGGGGCACCAACGACTCCGTCGTCTTCTTCGCCTCCAAGACGATGCTCTCGGACGCGGGCCAGAACGAGTCCGGCTGGAACGAGCCCAGCTTCGACGAGACCTACCGCAAGGCCATGGGCGCCGCCGACACCGCCGAGCGCGGCAAGCTGCTCCACCAGCTCCAGGAGATCGAGTTCGCCAAGTCCGGCTACCTGCTGTGGGGCATGGCCGACGGCATCGACCTCGCCGGCGCGGCCGTGCGCGACCTGCCCAAGCTCCCCGGCTACGGCCGCGTCCAGCTCGAGAAGACCTGGCTGGCGCGTTGACCACCCCTCACCCGGTGGACGCGAAAGCGCCCCGAAGCCTCCCGGCCCGCATCCTCCCCGGTGCGGGCCGGGTCGCCCGGCAGGCCGTACGGCGCCTGGTCCTGCTCGTCGTCCTGCTCGCCGCCGTCTTCGCGGCCGTCGAACTCCTCCCGGGCGACGCCGCCGGCGCGAGCTCCGACCGGGGCGTCACCGCCGCCGACCTCGCCGCCCGCCGCACCGCCATGGGCCTCGACCGCCCGGTCGCCGAGCGCTTCCTGGACTGGATGACCGGCCTGCCCACCGGCGACCTCGGCACCACCGCGCGCGGACAGCACGTCACCGACGTCCTGGCCGGCCCCTTCCCCAACACCCTCCTGCTCGGCACCCTCGCCCTCGCCCTCAGCACAGCCGGAGCCCTCGCCCTCGGCGGCTGGGCCGCGCTGCGCCCCGGCGGGCGCGTCGACCGCGCCGTCGACACCCTGTCCACCGCCGCGTTCGCCCTCCCGGAGTTCGTCGTCTCGGTCGCCCTGCTCCTGCTGCTCTCCCAGTGGACCGGCTGGCTGCCCGCCGTCACCCTCACCGGCGCGGACGGCAGACCCGAGTCGTGGACCATGATCGTCCTGCCCCTGCTCTCCCTGGCGGTCCCCCAGATCGGCTGGAACACCCGCATCGTGCGCGGCGCACTCGCCGACCAGGCCGCCCAGCCGCACGTCCAGGCCGCCGTCCTCGACGGCCTGCCCCGCCGACGCATCCTCAGCCACCACATGCTCCCCGGCGCCCTGCCCGCCGTCGCCGTCGGCATCGCCACCTCCGCCGGCATGCTCCTCGGCGGCACCGTCGTCGTCGAAACCCTCTTCAACTACCCCGGCGTCGGTGCCGTCCTGGCCGGCGCCATCACCGACCGCGACACCCCGCTCGTCGCCGGAGTCGTGGCCGCGGCCGGCGCCGCCATCAGCCTGCTCCTGCTGCTCGCCGACCTCGTCCGCACCACCACCCTCGGAGAAGAGCGACGATGACCGCCGACGCCCCGACAGCGGCCCCCGCGCCCGCCACCCGAGGGAAGCGACGGGTGCTCATGCGCGCGGTTCCCGCCCTCGCCCTCGTCGCCCTCGCACTCGCCGGGCCGCTCCTCGCCCCGCACCCGATCGACACCCCGGTCACCTTCCCCTACGCCGAAGCGGGCGGCGACGCGCCGCTCGGCGGCGACCAGCTCGGCCGCGACGTCCTCAGCCGCCTGCTGACCGGGGGCGCGCCCCTGATCGCCACCGCCCTGGCCATCGCCCTCGTCGTCACCGCGGCGGCCACCGCCATCGGCATCCTCGCCGTGCTGCGCCCGGCCCTCGGCCGGTGGATCGAACGCGCCGCGGACCTGACGATCCTGCTGCCGTCCGTCCTCGCCATCATGCTGATCGCCCTGGCCTGGCCCGGCGGCGGACGCCTCGCCGTCGCCGCCGCAGCCACCCTCCTCGGCATCCCCTACGCGGTCCGGATCGTCGCCGCCGCGGCCGCCCCCCTCGCCACCGCCGGCTTCGTCGAGGCCGCGGCCGCGGGCGGCGAGAACCTCTGGCACCTCACCGTCCACGAGGTCCTCCCCAACCTGCGCTCCACCGTCCTCGCCCTGTTCGGCCTGCGCTTCGTCGAGGGCGTCTACATCGTCTCCGTCGCCGCCTTCCTCCAACTCGGCCCCCAACCCCCGGAAGCCGACTGGGCGTTGATGATCCGCGAGAACGCCGCCGGCATCACCCTCAACCCGTGGGCCGTCGGAGCACCCTGTCTCGCCATCGGCCTGCTCGCCATCAGCGTCAACCTCGCCGCCGAAGCCCTCGCCCCCGCCCGGCCCACCCCGGAGACCCCGCTGTGAGCACCACCGACCCCGCTGCCCGTGCCACCGCCCTGTCCGTCACCCTCGGGGACACCCCGCTGCTCACCGACGCCACGCTCACCCTCGCCCCGGGCCGCGTCACCGCCGTCACCGGGCCCTCCGGCGCCGGCAAGACCACCCTGCTGCGCGCCCTCGTCGGCGCCCTCCCGCCGGGCGCGCGCGTCACCGCCGGCAGCCTCACCGTCCTCGGCCACGACATCCTCGCCCTCCCGCCCGAGGAACTGCGCCGGCTGCGCCGCCACAAGCTCGCCTTCGTCGGCCAGGACCCGGGCTCCGGACTCAACCCCCGCATGCGCGTCGACCGCCTCATCACCGAGACCGCCGCCGACCGCCGCGGCACCTCCGTCACGGACCTGCTGCGCGCCGTCCGCCTGCCGGTCGACGAAGGCCTCGAACGCCGCCGGACCGAGCACCTCTCCGGCGGACAGCAGCGGCGCGTCGCCCTCGCCCGTGCCCTCGCCCGCCGCCCCGCGATCCTCCTCCTCGACGAACCCACCGCCGGCCTGGACGCCGCCCTGCGCGACGACATCGCCGACCTGCTGCACGACATCGCCGACAGCGAGGGCATCGCCATCGCCCTCACCAGCCACGACGCCGACTTCGTCGCCCGCTGCGCCGACGACGTCCTCGCCCTGTGGCCCGACCGTCCGGTCACGGCCCCGGGCACGCCCGCAACGCCCCCGGTGCCCGCACCGGCTCGCGTCCGCGCCGACGCGGTGCCCGCACCGGCTCGCGTCCGCGCCGACGCGGTGCCCGTCGTCGAGGTGAAGGCACTCGACGCCCGGGTCGGCAGCGGCCGCAGCCGCCACCGGGTCTTCGCCGGCCTCGACCTCGTCCTGCGGCCCGGCACGCTGACCGGGATCACCGGCCCGTCGGGGTGCGGCAAGACCACGCTGCTGCGCGCCCTCGCGGGACTCCACCGCCCCGAGGCCGGCCGGATCACCCTCGGCGGCGAACTCCTGGCCTCCTCGTACCGGCGGCGCACCCGCGACCAGCGCCGCCGCGTCCAACTCGTCCCGCAGAACCCGCTCGGCGCCCTCAACCCCGCTCACACCGTCGGCGCCACCCTCACCCGCCCGCTGAAGCTCCACTCCGTACGGCCCGCCGACCGGTGCGACGCCCGCGTCGCCGAACTGCTCACCGCGGTCGGCCTCACCCCCGGCCACGCCGACCGCCACCCCCACGAACTCTCCGGCGGACAGCGCCAGCGCGTCTCCATCGCCCGCGCCCTGGCCGCCGAACCCGATGTCCTGCTCTGCGACGAGGTCACCTCCGCCCTCGACGCCGACACCGCCGAGGACATCATGGAACTCCTGCGCGGCCTACGGACCGACCAGGGCCTCGCCGTCGTCCTCGTCAGCCACGACCTGCCCCTGCTCTCGGCCCACGCGGACCTCCTCCTCACCCTCGACGGCGCCGACGGGGTGCCGCTCACCAAGCACCGCGCGGCCCCGAGCCCGGTGCCGAACTGAGCTCTTCGCGCAGGGGGATCAGCCCGGCGTTCCGACGTCCGGCCCCTCGGCCGGGCCGACGCCCTCCCGAACCCTGGCCCAGGTCCGCCGGGAGCCGCGGGTCAGGGTCCAGTCGCTCGTCCCGCGGAGCCGCGGCCGCTGCCCGGCTCCGCGGGCTGCGGCCGCGCACACGCGCCGGAGAAGGGAGTTGAGCTCGACGCGCTGCCCCTTCGTCAAGGACGCCAGCAGGTCGTCCTGCGTCGCCGACGCATCGGTGTGGAGCACGTCCAGGGCGGACTCGCCCGTGGGCGTGATGGTCAGCACCTCCTGCCGACCGCCGACGTGGACGACCATCGACTGCAGCAGGCGTGCCGACAGGAGATCGTCGAGGGCCTGGTCCACCTCGGCCGCGGGCGCCGTGACCCGGGAGGTGAGATCGTGCCGACCGTGCGGTCCCAGCTGCGCCAGCGCCGACAGCAGCGCGTGGTGGACCGGGGTCAGCCCCCGGTGTTCCAGCCGCTCCGCCAGCAGACGGTCGACGGCCCGCCCGGCCTCCGACAGGAGGTAGACGGACTGCTCGAACGGACTCGACGATCCCTGCCGTCCGTCGTACAAACCGTGTCCCCATCATCGGAAAAGCGCGACGCCCTCGGCGTCGAAAGCAGCAAGCCGAGGCTCACCATACCCACGCTTCCGATCGTTGGTCTACATCGATGTCGTCAGATCGGTCAGGGGCCGACGATCCTCCTCGCCGCATGCTCCACGTACTCGTGCAGGCCGTAGGCGAGGCCGAGCGCCAGCAGGGCCGACACCACCACCGCGGCGACGAGACCGGACACGGCCGCACGCGGCCCGCGCCCCCTGGGCCCGGCGGGCTCCGGCTCCAGCAGGGCCTGAACCCGCCGGGGGACCGGTCCCGTGCTCACGGACAGGAGCCGGCTGCCGCGCACCCCCGTCCCGCCCGAGCCGGCCAGCGCGGCGCGGGCGATGGCGGTCGCGGCGACCCTCCGGTCCCCCACCGCCGTCGCGGCGGCCTCGTCCGCCCACCGCTCCAGGTGGAACTCCAGCGCGGGCCCCAGGCGCGCGAGCGCCGGATGCACGGCCGAGGCCAGGTCGACGACGGCCGAAAGCACATGGTGCCGACCGCGGAGATGAGCCCGTTCATGGGCGAACAGCACCGTGCGCTCCGACGGACCGAGCGCCCTGAGCATGCCCTCCGACACGACGACGCGGGCGGCGCGGCCACGGAAACGCGGCAGGGCGAAGGCCTCCGCCTCCTCACCCGGGACGACGAGCACGTCACCCTCGGCCGTCCCCCCGCCGGTCAGCGCCCACGCGCGGGACAGCAGCGCACGCTGCCGGCGAGCGGCCAGCACCAGCCGCACCGCCTGCACGGCGAGCAGGACCCCGGCGGCACCGGACACCGGCACCACCGCCGGCCAGTCCGCCGCCACCCGGGCGAACCTCAGGTGCTCCAGCCCCGCCAGGAACGGCACGTGGAAGAGCCCCGTCAGCGCGGCGACCGTGCCGCCCGCGAGCAGCACGGCCGCTCCCGCGAGGGTCAGGGAGGCCTCGCGCGGCGGGAGCAGCCCGGCCAGACGACGGGCCGCGGGCGCCGCTCCCCACGGAAGGACGACGGTGAGGGCGACGACCACCAGGAACAGCGTCACGCCCCGCCCTCCAGCACGGCCTCGCCCCCGGCCGGAGCCGGCGCGGCCTCCGCCTCGATCAGCAGGCGCCGCAGGACGTCCCCGTCGTCCGTGGACAGCGAGGACACGAACCGCTTCAGGACGAGGTCCCGCTGCGGCTCCTTCTCCAGCTCCCGGCGCATCCGCCCGGCCGCCAGACCGGCGGCGTCCGCGACCGGCGCGTAGGCGAAGGAACGCCCTGGCCGCGTGCGCTCCAGGGTCCCCTTCTCGTGCAGGCGGGTGAGGATCGTCGCCACGGTCGTCCGGGCGAGGTCCTGGTGCAGCGCCGCCTTGACCTGCTGCGCGGTCATCGGCTCACCGGCCGCCCACAGCACCGCCATCACGTCCGCGACCAGTTCCCCGTGCGGACGCCTGGCCTCCTGACCGTCCCTCGCCATCTCTCTCCCTGTCCCGAAGCGTTCGCCCGGCACACCCCGACGCCGACACCGGTCGGAGACGAGGGCCGACCGCGCCGGTGCGGCGAGAAGGGGTACGGCCTGTATGACTTAGGTGTGCCTCAGCTAACTTTACGGGGCGTGCGGATCGCCGCCGAGCCGGTGCCAGCCGGAGGGAGATGCCGGCCCGATCCTGCACCGGGGTGCTTCAGGCGGCCGTGCCGGCCGTGGGTTCGGTCCCGGCGGCGGGGGTGTCGACCGCCGCGCGGAACGCCCAGATCGGAAGCCAGGCCTTGGTGGTCGCCGCCGGCTGGTGCGAAGTGGCGAGTACGGGAACGGACAGGACGGCCAGACCTATGGTCAGAATGGCTGCCGCACACGAGAAAATTTTACGCATGAGCATTCTTCCAGGTGTTCGTCTGAACATAACACCGGAATTGATACACCAGAGCTGCCCGGCCCATCAAATCGAGTCCTAGGTCTGCTATGGCCGGTCGGGCGAGTTCTATTCGCTTGTTTGATCCAATTGCCTGCGGAGATTGCGCATTGTTTTCGATTCAGGAGTGCGCGTCGACTCGGAAAGTTCAATGGCGCGTCGGATTGTCGTGCGGGCCGCGTCCGTCTGACCGGTTCGCAGCTGCAATTCGGCCAATGCCTCACAGGCGTGGGCCTCCTCCTCCGGTGCCTCGATCTGCCGGGCGAGAGCGACGGCCTGGCGGAGATGGTCGAGTGCCTCCGACGTCCGGTCGAGTGCGTGCTCGGCTCGGCCCGACCCGCGCAGCGCGCCGGCCTCCTCGCGCTGGGCGCCGATGGATCGGGCGAGTTCGAGTGCGCGCGAGTTCTGGTCGAGGGCGGCGTCGTACTGCCCTGTCTCCAGGTGCACGGCGCCCAGCCCGTTCATGGCGTCGGCCTCGGCCCGTCGGTTTCCCGTCTGGCGGAAGGTTCGGAGCGCGGCCCGGTAGAGATCTGCGGCTCGGTCGGCTTCGGCGGGGAGCCGCAGGGACGCCGCGAGGTTCACGCGGATGGCGGCGAGATCGTTCGGCGGCAGGATGTTTTCCCCGGTTGCCAGGATTTGCTCGAATGCGTCGCGCGCGGCAGTCGGGTTTTGACTGCTGAGGTGTATTCCGCCGAGATTGCCGAGAAGCTGCAGACTGAGTCGTTCGGCGCCGAGGGTCTTGGCGAGGGGGAGCGCTTCGGAGAAGGCGTCGAGCGCTGCCCGGTTGTCGCCGAGGTGCAGGAGGATGGTGCCGAGATTGTTCAGGCAGCGGGCCGTGTTCCACTCGTCCCCCGATTTCCGGTGAATCTCGACGACCTCGCGCTGCGTCGCCAGCGAAGCGGACAGATCGCTCTGGCTCCACCGGATCTGGGCGAGTCTCTCCAGCGCCGCCGCGGTGCACTCGGCGCTGCCTGCCGCTCGCGCTATGGCGAGGGCGCGCTCCGCGGCCCGCTGGGCGAGGGCGTACCGGGCGGTGCGGATCCGGATCGAGGCCAGGGCCAGGAGGGCGTGGCTCTCGGCCAGGTCCTCGCCGCGGCCGTGCCAGTGGTGTGCCGAGGCCCGGTGCATCTCGTCGGCCTCGCGCCACAGCCCCTCGGTTTCGAGGTGGTCGGCGAGGGCGTGGGCGAGCCAGGCCGCCTCCTCGGTCATGCCGGTGGCCCGGGCGTGGGCCTCCACGGAGACCAGGCCGGGGAGTTCCACCCCCAGCCAGGCCCTGACGGCCTTGTCGTCGGGCCAGTCGAGCCCGTCCACCAGCGCGTCCACGGGGGCGGGGTGCGGCGCTCGGGGGAGGGGCAGCCGGAAGCGCCGGGGATTGAGGAGGCGGTCGGCCCGATCGGCCGCCCGCAGCGCGAATCCGATGAGCCGTCGAACCGCCTGCTGCCGTTCCTCGGCCGTGACGAGATCGACGGCGAACTCGCGCAGGAGATCGTGGAGTACGTACCGCTCCGGCGAATTCTCCTGGAGCATGTGCAGGTCGTGCAGGCTCTCCAGGATCCGGTCGGTCTCCCGCAGCGGCCGTCCGACCAGGGCGGCGGCGGTGTCGGGGCCGAAGTCGGGACCGGGGTGCAGGCCGAGGCGGCGGAACGCCTCCTGCTGGGTGCGGGAGAGCGAGCGGTACGACACGTCGAACGCCAGGGCCACGCTTTCGAGCCCGTGGCGGAGTTCGTTCAGCCGGCCGCCGCTGCGGGACAGCCGCCGGACGAAGTGGTCCAGGGACCACGTGGGGTGGGCCTTGAACCGGCTCGCCGCCAGGTCGAGGGCGAGCGGGAGCCGGCCGCACCGCTCGACGAGCGCGTCGACCCCCGCGGGGTCGCCGGCCCGTTCCTTTCCGACCAGCGCGGTGAAGAGTCCGGCCGCGTCCGCGGGCGACATGGGGTCGAGGTAGAGCGGACTGCAGGGGAGTTCGGCGAGCCGGTGACGGCTCGTGACGAGGATGCAGGAGGCGGGATTGCCCGGGAGCAGGGGGCGGACCTGTCCGGGCCCCCGGGCGTCGTCGAGTACGACCACGGCCCGGCGCTCGGCGAGCAGGCCGCGGCACCGGGACGCCAGCTCGTCCCGGTCGGTGGGGATCGAGGCGGCCGGGACCCCGAACTGTCTGAGCAGCAACGTCGCCACCGCCTCGGTGTCCAGCGGCTGTTGAGCGCCCCCGTTGGCGCGGAGGTCGACGTAGTACCGGCCGTCCGGGAAGCGGTCCCGGAGGAGGTGCGCGGCGGTGACGACGAGGCTGGTCTTCCCGGTGCCGGCCATGCCGGAGACCGCGCGGATGCAGCCGCCCGCGCTGTCCGGCGAGCCGCTCGTGGGCGCCGACAGCAGGTGCCGGAGTTCCGCGTCGCGGCCCACCATCCGGTGCCGCACGGGGAGGTAGTTGCTGCGCGCGGGGCCGTGCTCGGCGGCGATGGGTGGAGCGACGGGCCGTCCGGGGCGGGTCAGGATCTCGCCGATCGGGGCGCGGCGAAGGATGCGTTGCTGAAGTGCCCTGAGCTGTTCGCCGGGTTCGGCGCCGAGGTACTCCAGCAGTTCCCGCCGGGTCCGCCGGAACACGTCCAGCGCCTCGGCGAACCTGTCGCAGCCGTAGAGCGCGGTGATCAGGTGGCCGGCCACCCGCTCGTCGGTCGGTCGCTGTTCCGCCAACGCGGCCAGTTCGGGGACGAGTTCGGCGAAGTGTCCGAGTCTGAGCTCGACTTCGCAGCGGGTCAGCATGGTGGCGAGCCACTGGTCGCGCATGGTGCTTCTGGTGGCCCGGGCCCACTGGCCGGGCAGGCCGGCGAGGGGCTCGCCCCGCCAGGTGTCGTCGGCGCGCCGGAGGAGTTCGAGCGCCTGGCGGTCGTTGCCCGCGTCGGCGAGCGATCGGGCGCGTCGTCCGAGCCGGACGTACCGGGGCCAGTCGACCTGGTTCGGATCGGTGTCCAGGGCGTAGGCGTGCGACTTGCGGTTGATCACCGCGGGCGGCGCGCCGTCGTCGGCGTGCTGCGCCTTCCGGAGCGCGGAGCGCAGCCGGGAGACGTAGGAGTGCACGGCCTCCCGGGCTTTGGCCGGGGGCTCGTCGCCCCAGAGCCGGGTGATCAGGGTGTCCAGCGGTACCGGTCGGCCGACGTCGAGTGCGAGTGCCGCGGCGAGACAGCGCAGCTTGTTGGTCCCGAGCGCCACGGGCCTTCCGTGGACGGACAGTTCGACTGCTCCGAGCACATGGAACTCCACGGTACCCCCGCCGGTCGGTCCCCATCCGTCGCCTCGGAGAGCATGGCATGTGCGCGGCCGGTCGGCCATAGCACGTACCGGCCTCGGGGCGGTTCGGCTTCGGCATGTTCTCCGGCTTTCCGCCTGCTGTGTGGTATCCGCCCCGGGGTCGCCGTCGCTCGGGCCCGGCGTCGCGTCGGGGCCGTTCTTCCGCAGGCGGTTCGGCGGCGGTGCGAAGGCCATCGGAGTGCGTCACCGGCTTGACAGGTGATGCGAAGTCGGCGCATGGCTTCCCGGGCGCACACGTGTCCACGGGCGGCCGGGCCCGGCCGCACCAGGGTGTACATGGCGGAACGCTGCTGCTTGTGGCGCCGGACGCGGCCCTTCTTCTCCAGGTCCGACGCGGCCTGTTCCACGTACCGGGACCGGAGCGTGGAGGCTGGACGGCGGGTCGCAACCGTTCACCCCCTCGGCACGGATGGCGATGCACGGTACCCGTGCCGGGGTCCGGCCGCCGAGGCGCGCGGTCGTGGAGGGACTACCGGGCGCCCGCGGTGGACGGCGTCTTCTTCCGTGCGCGGTAGGCGGCGGCCTTGATCTTGTTGCCGCAGGACTCCATGCCGCACCACTGGCGGCGCATGCCCCGGGAACGGTCGATGTAGACCCGGGTGCACTCCGGGTTGCCGCACTCCTTCATCAGGGGGACGTCCGGGCCGCTGAGGAGTTCGACCGCCTGGCGCGCGACGGTCGCCAGCGCCTGCTCGGGGGTCGCCTCGTTGTGCCGCCCGGTCATGGTGAGCTGCGGTGTCACGGGCGGCTTGCGCGCGGCGGCGTTGAGCACGGCGAGCGCCTCGCGGTCGAAGGCCTCGTCGAGCCGCCGGTTGGTGACGAGCCGGTAGATCGCCTCGCGGACGGTCGTCGCCTCGCGGACGTCGTGCTCGTCACCGGGCGTGATCGTGTCCACCAGCCCGCAGTCCAGGTACCAGGCGTTCAGGCGCTCCGGCGTCACGAACATCTCGAACCGGACCGTGCGTCGTGCACGGAGCGTGGCCGCGAAGTCCAGGGCCGGGTGCCCGCAGACGAAGACATGGTCAAGGTTCACATCACCATGCTGACAGGTGACTGCGTCGAGGTGCAATAACGCGTGGCGCCGGCCGGGTCCAGCCGCAGCTCGCGGCCCCGCCAGCGCCGGCGCAGCCAGCGGTCGTGGCTCGCGAGGACGATCGCGCCGGGACCGGTGCCGAGGGCCTCCTCCAGTTCGTCGCACAGCCGCGGGGAGAGGTGGTTGGTGGGCTCGTCGAGCAGCAGCAGTCCGGGCGGGTCGGCGACCAGGAGCGCCAGTGCGAGCCGTCGGCGCTGCCCGACGGACAGCCGGCCGACGGGCTCGTCCAGGTCCGCCGCGGGCAGTAGCCCCAGCGAGCCGAGCGGCACCTCCTCGGCGCGCGCCGCTCCCAGCGCCAGCCGGTAGGTGGCGCGGACGGTGCGGTCGGGCCGGTCGAACACGGTGTCCTGGGTGAGCAGCCCGACCGTCAGCCCGGGGTGCCGGCGGACGGTGCCCTCGGCGGCGAGGTGCCCGGCGAGGACGGCGAGCAGCGTCGACTTGCCCGTCCCGTTGCCGCCCGTGACCAGCAGCCGGTCGGTCGCGGCCACCTCCAGCGCGTCCAGTACGAGCCGGCCGGGCACCCGGACGTCCCGGAGCGACACCAGCGGCCGCGGGTCCTCCCCGGTGCCGGCGATCGGCGCACCGGCGGCCGCGGCCGGGGCGTTGACGTCCGCCGCCGCCGCCGCCGCCACCTCCGCCACCGGCGCCTCGACCTCCGCTGCCAGCGCCCGGACGGCGAACCGCAGCGGGCGCGGCGGCGCGGGGACCTGTGCGCGCTCCAGCTCCTCCAGCCTCCGGGTGGCGTTGCGCACCCGGCGGGAGACCTGGCTCTGCACCCGGCCCGCCCGGTGGCCGTAGCCCATCTTCTCGTGGTCGCGCGGCCCCCGGTCCGGTGCGACCAGGTGGGCGGTCGCACCGGCGGACTGGCGCAGTCGCGCCAGTTCCTGCTGTTCCTCGGCGTGGCGCCGCTCCCAGCGATCCCGCTCGGCGCGCTGCTCGCCCAGGTAGGCGCGGTAGCCGCCGCCGTAGCGGACCGGTCCGTCCACTGCCGGGTCGAGGTCGACCAGATCGGTGCAGACGGCGTCGAGGAACGCCCGGTCGTGGGTGGCGACGACGACGGTGCCGGGCAGTTCGCGGACCCGCTCCTCCAGGAAGGCGGCGGCGCCGTCGTCGAGGTGGTTGGTCGGCTCGTCCAGCAGCAGCGCGGCCGGCCGTCGCACGAGCAGTGCGGCGAGCGCCAGCCGGCCGCGCTGCCCGCCGGACAGCGAGCCGAGCGTGCGGTCGTGCCCGAGCGCGTCCAGGCCCAGCCCGTCGAGGACCAGTTCGGCCCGGCGGTCGGCGTCCCACGACTCCCGGTACCGGGCCTGTTCCAGGCGCCTGCCGTAGGCGTCCAGGAGGTCCGGGTGGCCGGGGTCGGACTCCGGGACGCGGGTGATCTCCGCGCCGAGCCGGTCCAGCTCCGCGAGGTCCTCACGGGCCTCGCGCAGCGCGTCGTCCAGGACGGCGGCGACGGTGGCGCCGGGCTCGAAGGGCATCTCCTGGTGCAGGAAGCCGAGGTCCGCGGGGCGCGAGACGCTTCCCGCGTCGGGTTCGTCCACGCCGGCGAGCACCCGCAGCAGGGTGGACTTGCCGGCGCCGTTCTCCCCGATCAGGCCGATCCGGTGGCCGGGGGCGGCGGTCAGGCCGACGCCGTCGAGGACGCGTCGGCCGCCGAGGTCGCGGACGAGGTCGTGGGCGATCAGGGCGTGCTGGAGCACGGGGAACCTTCCGAGGTGAGGGGTGGTGGGCCCGCCGGGCACGGTGCCTCGGCGGGCCGCGTCGCACGTCGGCGGATCACACCGCGGGCGCCCCGGTCTCCTTCAGCGTGCCGTCGGCCAGCCGGAGCCAGCGGTTCACCCCGATCTCGGCGAGGAAGCGCTCGTCGTGACTGACCACCAGGAAGGCGCCCTGGTAGGAGTTCAGGGCGCTCTCCAGCTGGCCGGCGCTGACCAGGTCGAGGTTGTTGGTCGGCTCGTCGAGCAGCAGCAGGTGCGGGGCCGGCTCCGCGCACAGCACGCAGGCCAGGGTGGCGCGCAGCCGCTCGCCGCCGGAGAGCACCCCGACCGGCAGGTGGGCCCGGGCCCCGCGGAAGAGGAAGCGGGCGAGCAGGTTCATCCGCTCCGTCTCGGGCCGCTCGGGGGCGAACGCGGCGAAGTTCTCCGCCACGGTGCGGTCGAGGTCCAGCAGGTCCAGGCGCTGCGAGAGGTAGGCGATCCGCCCGTCGTTGCGCTTGATCTCCCCGCTGTCCGGGGCGAGTTCGCCGGTGACCAGGCGCAGCAGGGTGCTCTTCCCGGCGCCGTTGGGCCCGGTCAGCGCGATGCGCTCGGGGCCGCGGACGCTCAGGTCGACGCCGCCCTCGGCGAACACCGGCCGGCCGGCGTGGCGGACCTGCAGGCCCTCGCCGAGGAAGAGGTTGCGTCCGGCGGGCACCTGGGTGTCGGGCAGTTCCAGGGAGAGGCGCTGCTCCTCGCGCAGGGCGCGCCCGGCCTCGTCGAGCCGGGCCTTGGCCTCGCCGACCCGGGCCGCGTGCATCTGGCCGGCCCGGCCCGCGGACTCCTGGGCGCCGCGCTTCATGTTCCCGGCGAAGATGCGGGGCAGGCCGGCGTTCTTGAGGTTGCGGGCGGCGTTGCTCTGGCGGCGATCGGCGCGTTCGCGGGCCTGCTGCATCTCCCGCTTCTCCCGCTTCAGCTCCTGTTCGGCGTTGCGGACGTTCTTCTCGGCGACCTCCTGCTCGGCCCGGACGGACTCCTCGTACGCGGTGAAGTTCCCGCCGTAGAAGCGCAGTTCGCCGTTGCCGAGTTCGGCGATGTGCTGCATCCGGTCGAGCAGCGCGCGGTCGTGGCTGACCAGCAGCAGGCAGCCGTTGAAGTCCTCCAGCACGTCGTAGAGCTTGTGCCGGGCGTGCGCGTCGAGGTTGTTGGTCGGTTCGTCGAGCAGCAGCACGTCGGGACGCTTGAGCAGTTGGGCGGCGAGGCCGAGGGAGACGATCTGGCCGCCGCTGAGCGTGCTCAGGCTGCGGTCCAGGGTGAGGTCGGCCAGGCCGAGACGGTCGAGCTGGGCGCGGGTGCGCTCCTCGATGTCCCAGTCGTCGCCGATGGTGGTGAAGTGCCGCTCGTCGACGTCCCCGGATTCCACGGCGTCGATGGCCCGGATGATCCGGGCGATGTCGAGCACCTCGGCGACGGTGAGGCCGGAGGTCAGGGGCAGGCTCTGGCGGAGGTACCCGAGCCGTCCGGTGACCGTCACCGAGCCGGTGGCGGGCTTGAGTTCGCCGGCGATCAGCTTGAGCAGGGTGCTCTTGCCGGAGCCGTTGGGGGCGACCAGGCCGGTCCGGCCGGCGGGCACGGTGAAGGACAGGTCGTGGAAGACCGGGGTGTCGTCGGGCCAGGCGAAGGAGACGTTGGAGCAGACGACGGCAGCGTCGGACATGGGGATGACCTCGAAGGGAATGAGGGCAGGAAGATGGACCTCTGCCCTGGGCAGACGTGCGGAAGATGGGTACGACGAAGCCGACCACCTCGGCGGCGCTCCTGAAGCACCGGCCGGTGGCCGTCAGATCCGGGTCTCACCCGGAGATGTCGTCGTCACCCGCCACGTCTGCCACTCCTCGATCACACGACTACAGGTCACGGCCACTGTAGCAGGAGCCGACGGCCGGCCGGATGGCCGGACGGGTGTGCGCCCCGGTGGGTGTCGACCGGCAACTGCCCTTCGCCGTGGCCGCTTTCGCCCCGGCCCGGGTGTCGCGGCCCCGGCGCCGGTCTCGTTGACAGGCCCGCGCGGCCGTGCCAGCATCGTCACCAGTTGAACCGGTGACGACATCGAGTGGCGGCTCGACCGGGTGCACACGTGTGAACCCGCCGCGACCGGGCGCACACCCACGCTTTCCTGGACGGGATACCGATGAAGAGATTCCTGATCGTGCTCGCGACCGGCGCGGCGCTGGCCGCGGTGAACCTGCCGACGGCGGCCGCGGAGCCCTCGTACGGCTCCGTGCCCGCGGCGTCCGGCTGCTCGGCTCCGGCGGTGCGGGCCCCCGCCGGTACGAGGGTCGAGTCCGTGACGGCGGCGAGCCGGGAGGGCGGCACCATCGACGGAACCGGGGTGGTGGGCGGCACGGTCACCGGGGTCCCGGCCTTCTGCGAGGTGACGGTCACCCTGACCCACCCCGGCGACGGCGACCGTGCCGCGGTGCGGACCTGGCTGCCCGTCAGCGGCTGGAACGGCCGCTTCCAGGCGCTCGGCGGAAGCGCCTTCGCGGCCGGGGACAACGGCGTCGGGATGGGCACCGCGGTCAGGAACGGGTACGCCGCGACCACCACCGACGGCGGGCTGGCCGACGCCATCGACGTCGGCTGGGCGCTGAACGCGAAGGGGGAGGTCGACGCGGCGCTGCTGGAGAACCTCGCGTCCCGCTCCCAGCACGAGGCGGCGGCGGTCGGCAAGCAGGTGGTCGCCGCGCACTTCGGCCGGCAGGCCTCCTACTCCTACTTCAACGGGTGCTCCACCGGCGGGCGCCAGGGCTACATGGAGGCCCAGCGCTACCCCGACGACTTCGACGGCATCCTCGCGAACGCGCCGGCCGTCGGCTGGGACCGGTTCGAGGTCGCCACCCTGTGGCCGCAGGTGGTCATGAACAACGAGAAGACCTACCCGTCCGCCTGCGAGTTCAAGGCCTTCAGCGATGCCGCCGTCGCGGCCTGCGACCCGCTCGACGGAGCCAGGGACAACCTGGTCAACGACGCCTCGCGGTGCGACTTCGACCCGCGCCGGCTGATCGGCACCACGGTGGTCTGCGACGGGAAGGAGCTGACCGTCACCGCGGCCGACGCCGCCGTGGTGCGCAAGATCTGGGACGGTCCGCGCACCGCCTCGGGCCGCAGGCTCTGGTCCGGCGTCCCGGTCGGCGCCGACCTCTCGGGGCTGGCCGGCACCGCACCCGACACGAACGGCCAGGTGAAGGGCGCGCCGTTCCCGGTGCCGCGGCTGTGGGCCACGACCTGGCTGAAGAAGCAGCCGTCGTTCGACGTCTCGACGATCACCTACGACCAGTTCACCCGGCTGTTCGAGCAGTCGCGGGCCGAGTACGGCGGCGTCATCGGAACCGACGACCCCGACCTGTCCGTCTTCCGCGACTCCGGCGGCAAGCTGCTGACCTGGCACGGCCAGGCCGACCAGTTCATCCCCGCCCAGGGCACCGTCGAGTACCGCCGGCAGGTCGAGCGGACGATGGGCGGCACCGGGCGGGTCGACGACTTCTACCGTCTCTTCCTCGCCCCGGGCGCGGCCCACTGCGGCCTCAACAAGGGTGCCGGGACCGTCGACGACCTCGCCGCCCTGACGGCCTGGGTCGAGCGGGGCCGGGCGCCACGGACCCTGCCCGCCACGCTGATCGACGCGGCCGGACGGAGCGTCGCCCGGGACCTGTGCCGCTACCCCGAGGTGTCCCGCTACCGGGGCCACGGCGACCCGGCCGCCGCCTCCAGCTTCCGCTGCGTCCTTCCCTCCGGGCACTGATCCCCTCCGGTGCCCGCCCGGCCCGCGCCCGACGGCGCGGGCCGGGCCTTTTGCGCGGCGGGGCGCGGCCGGGCGGTTCCTCGGGCGGCCGTCCCCCGGGTCGCCTCCGTCCGTCCCCGGGTCCGTGCCGGCCCGTACCGGCGGGGGCATGCCGAAGGGGCCGACAGCCGGTGCTGTCGGCCCCTTCGGTGCGGGGTCACTTGACCCGCAGGGGTCCCGCGAAGGACTTGCGCAGGGCCGGGGGAGCGGCGACCGGGAGCAGCGCGGCGAGCATCCGGCCCTTGAGCGTGTTCGGCTGTCGCGTCAGCTCGACGTCGACCCGGGTGCCGTCCTGCTCGGGGGTCATCCGGAAGACCCAGCCGCCCCCGGGGCCGAAGAGCTTGGAGTCGAGCGTGGTGACGGTGACGGTGTCGCCGCCCGGTTCCCACTCGTAGCGGGCGCGCTCCCAGGCGGCGGAGGTGCCCTCGGTGACCTCGGCCCAGGTGTCGCCGAGCGCGTGGACCTCGAAGTGCTCGGCGTCGATGCTCGGCCAGGCCTCGGCGCGGGACGGGCCGAAGTCGGTCAGCACCGCCAGGACGTCCTCCGTGCCGAGCGCGGAGACGAGATGGAACCGTACGACTGCCATGGTGGGTGTCCTCATCAAAAGTGACTGCTCTGACCGGTGACGCAAGATTTCCACGCACCTCCGTCACCTGTCAAGGTGGTGACGATCCAAGAGGGAGCGCCCGGGGCCCGGGGCCGCCGCCGTACGGCGGGGTCACGCGTCCGGGGCGGCGGGCATCCGGTCGAGGGCGTCGCGCAGGGCGGCGCGGGAGGTGATCCCGAGCTTGGGGAACGCCCGGTAGAGGTGGGAGCCGACGGTGCGCGGGGAAAGCCGCGTCCGCAGGCCGATCTCCTTGTTGGTCAGACCGCCCGCGGCGAGGTCCGCGATCCGGCGCTCCTGCCAGGTCAGGGCCGCGACACGGGCCGCGCCGTGGGCCGGGGAGGCCGGCGGGCAGGCGCCGGTGGCGTGCAGTTCGGCCCGGGCCCGCTCGGCCCAGCCGGCCGCGCCGAGCCGCTCGAACGCCTCCGCGGCGGAGGTCAGCGACGACCGTGCGGCCTTCCGCCCCCGGGCCTGGCGCAGCCGGACGCCGTGGGCGAGGCGGATCCGGGCGAGCTCGAACGGGAAGGCGCCGGCCGCCGGGTGGCCCTCGGCGCGGCGGCGCCACTCGGCGGCCTCCGCCGGGTCGGTGGCGGTCATGGCGAGCGCGCCGTACGTGACCAGGGCCAGGCGCGGGGAGAGGCCGGGCAGGCCGGCCTCCCGGGCGGCCAGCGCGTGCCGGCGGGCCTGCTCGCGGCGGCCGGTGTGCAGGGCCGCCTCGACCAGGTCGAGCAGCGTCCGGGAGGCCTGCTGCGCGCAGGGCGCGAAGGAGCCGGGCGGCGTGATGGCGGTGGCGTGCAGGTAGGCGGATTCGTAGTCGCCGGCCGCGAGGGCGGCGGCGGCGCCGACGGCGTCGGCGAGCTGGGTGAGGAGGCCGACGCCGCGGGGGCGGGCCCAGGCGTCGACGTCGGCCCGGAGCTCCCGCGCGCGGTCGGCCCGGCCGCGCATCGCGGCCAGCAGGCCGAGGTGCGCGCGGGTCTGGTGGGCGAACAGCGGTTGCTGGTGGGCGGCGGCCAGTTCCAGGCCGCGCTCCCCGGTCCGCTCGGCCTCGTCCCACTCCCCGGCGGCCAGCTGGTCGAGCATGATCAGGTGCAGCATGGTCAGGCCGGCCGTGACGGCCCCGGTCCGCAGCTCGCGCTCGGCGTCGCGCCGCAGGTGCGGCCGGAACCGGCCGAGGGCGTCCACGTGGTGGGCGGCGACCGACAGCCGGGCCAGGTCCCAGGGCTGCGGTGTGTCCGGGCCGGCGAACGCGCGTTCCACCCGCTCCCGCACCCCGGCACCGCGCCGGACCACGTCGCTCCAGGCGTCCTGGCAGAGGCGGGAGGTCGGCGGCACCAGGTCGCCCAGGGAGGCGAGGAGCTCGTGGGTCCGCTCCCACCCGGCCTCGTCGGCGGCGTACCGGTTCACGGTCAGGAGCAGGTCGACCAGCCGGGTGAGCGCCTCGGTCGGCTCGTGCGCACCGCTGTCGCGGATCCCCTCGATCGCGGCGAGGACCTGGCGCCGCGCGGACCGGACGTCCCCGTCCTCGTGGAGCGCGCCGTACGCCGACACGAGCACCGAGGCCGGGGAGGCGCCCGCGCCGGACGCGCCGTCGCAGCGCGCCAGCTGCCGCGCCCGGTCCAGCAGGCCGGCGTGACCGGCCACGAAGGCCGCGTCGCCCAGCCGCCGGGACCGCTCCGCGCGGCTCCCGCTCAGCTCCGCGGCCCGGGTCAGCCAGGTCACCGCGGCCACCGCCCCGCCGCGCCGGGTGATCGAGCCGGCGGCGCTCTCCAGCGCGGCCGCGACCGCCTCGTCCGGGCCGACCGTCGAGGCCGCCAGGTGCAGGGCGCGCCGTTCCGGGTCCTCGTGGTGCACCCGCGCGAGCACGGCGTGCGCCGAACGCCGCTCACCGGGAGTCGCCAGCTGGACGACCGTCGACCGCACCAGGGGGTGCCGGAAGACGAACTCGCCGCTGAACGGGTCGACGTCCAGCAGCCCGCTGTCCGCGGCGGCCTCGGCGCCCGTCATCCGGTAGTGCGCGCGGAGGGCGCGGCCGGGCACCGCGCCCGCGGCGACGCCGTCCAGGGCGCCACGCAGCAACTCCGCGCGGACGGCCTCGCCGAGTGCGCCGATCCGGGCGCCGTACACGTGCCGCAGCCGGTGGGGCAGCGGGACGCCCGCGCACCCCGGCAGCTCCGGCCGGCCGCCCGCCGCCCGGCCGTCGGGCAGCGCGGGGGCCGTGCGCAGGACCTGCGGCGGCAGCTCCACCAGGGCCAGCGGGTTCCCCCGGGCCTCGTCCAGGACCAGCCGCCGGATCCGGGGGTCGAGGCCGGGATGGCGCAGGGTCAGGAGCTGTTCCGAGGCCGGCCCCGACAGCGCGCCGACCGGCAGCGGCGGCAGCGCGGCCCGGTCGAAGTCGCAGGGCACGTCGGAGCGCAGCCCGACCAGCAGCTTCACCGGGCTCACGGTCAGGCGCCGCCCGACGAACCCGCACACCTCGCTGCTGGGGCCGTCGAGCCACTGGCCGTCGTCGAGCACCAGCAGCAGGGGCTGCCGGGACGCCGCGCGGGAGAGCAGGCCGAGGACGGCGACGCCGAGGGCCATGACCGAGGGCGACGGCCCTCCGCCGCGGCCGAACACGACGTCGAGGGCCGCCCGGTCGACGTCGTCCAGTCGGCCGAGGTCGACCAGCAGCGGGTGCAGCAACTGGTGCAGGCCCGCGAACGGCAGCTCCCGTTCGGCCTCCGCGCCGCACGCCCTGATCACCCGGTGGTTCCGGTCGGCGGCGAGCCCGGCGGCGTGCTCCAGCAGGGTGCTCCTGCCGACACCGGCGTCGCCCCGCAGCACGAGGGAGCGGCCCTCGGCGGCCGTCACGAATCCGGACAGCACCCGCTGCTCGTGCTCGCGGCCGACGATCCTCCCGTTGATCGGTTCCACGTGGCCCCGCGTCCCCTTCCTGTCGGTCCGTCCGGCGCGGCGCGCCCCGCGGTCGGCCCCTGCGCAGGCCCGTGCCCGGCACCGCCGGGTGACGGTGCCGGGCGGCGGGTGCGGGGCGGGTGCGGGGCGGGCCGTCAGTGGGCGGTGGCGCGGGCGGCGGCCCGCAAGGGGCGGTCGGCAGCACCGAAGCCATCACCGCCTTGACGGGTGATGAGACTGCCGTGCCCGATCGTCACCTGTCAAGATGGTGACGCCCGAAGGGCGGAAAAGGGTGCGGCGCCCGAGGGGAGGCCGCGCCGCGTCGTCACGCCGGGACTGCCCGGTAACTCATGGACTCTGGAAGGAGGTTGGAAATGGGGCGGGGCGGATCCCTGCATCTTCAATAAGGTGTCGGGAGTGCGGAATCGGCCAGGCACGTGTGAGGCGCGGGTGTTTTGCCCCAGATGTCATCACCGTCTTGACGGGTGACGATGTACGGTGCACCCTGAAGGTCGTCCCCGGCGCCGTGCGGGCGCCGTCCGTGACCGCCGGTCTGGAGAGTGGCCATGAGCAAGCAGCCCGCGGGCGACCCCGCCGCCGAGGCGCGGTGCGCCCGCTTCGGCACCCTTCCCGAGCGCATTCGCTTCGAGGACATGACCGAGGAGGCGGCGAGCGGCCCGGGCGGCGCGGCGAACGCCGCGTACAACCCCGAGAGCTCCTGGAACTTCTACAACTGCCTGGCCGTCGACCTGGGCCTGTGACCCCGGTGGCCGGCGGCTCGGCACCGCTGCTGTCGGCCTCGTGCGAAGGGGCCTCCTCGCGACGAGGATCGGAGCCCCACCGGATTCGCCCGGAACGCCGACGGGCTGCTGCCGCCCGGCCGACCGCCGGGCGGCAGTACGCCGCGGGGATCGTCAGGCCTGCTTGACCGTGATGCGCCCGTTGCCGGTGCTCAGGGTGAGCCGGTACCGGCCGGACGGGTCGTCGGAGACCCCGATGTCCTGGTGGCCGTTGTCGCTCTTCGCGGACACCTTGTACGTGGCGGCCGGCACGAGCAGGGTGATGGCGCCGTTGGAGGTCGACGCGGAGACGTCCTGCGGCCTGGTCGAGGTGATGTCGATCGCGCCGTTGTGGGTCTCGGTCCGGATGCGGTCGCCGTTCAGTCCGCGCCCGGTGATGGCGCCGTTGGTGGTCGTCACCTCGGTGCTGCCGTTCACCCCGTCCAGGTCGACCGCCCCGGAGTGGGTGGAGACCTGCACGGCGCCCACCCGGGAGAGGCTGACCGCGCCGGTGGAGGTCCGGCCGCTGACCGGCAGCCCCGCGGGGACGTCGACGGTGTAGGTGACCGAGCAGTGCTGGCCGCAGCCGCCGAGCACCAGCACGCCGTTCTCGACCCGACTGGTCGCGCCCGGCTTGTCGTTCTTGTAGCTGACCGACCGGTGCACGGAGACCTTGTCGAGGCCGTCCTTGCCGCGCAGGGTCACGCCGCCGGAGGTGGTGTCGAGCTTCACCGCGGTGATCGTCCCGCTCACCGCGGCGTCGTCGTCGAAGTTGTTGTCGGGAGCCAATCCGCAGGCACTGAGACCGCCCACGGCGGCCGCGAGGACGACGAAGGACGCGAGACGGCCGGACTGCTGGCGCATGTCATTCCCCGGATCTGGAGGGCGTTCCTGAACGGGCCCCGTCGCGGGGCGGACCCGATCGACGCTATCCCGGTGCGAAAGTCATCGGCCATGGGGCTAACCCCCTTCCCAGGATGGGGAGTTCACCACCTCGGGGACGCCGGGCCCGCGGATCACCGGCGAACCGGCGCAGGGCGAGGCCTGACGGAAGCGGCGCCCGAAGCAAGCGGGACGTTCGCAGGAGGAGAAGAGGCCCTCGGAAGCGGCGGCGAGATCGCGGTCCCGGTGGGTGGTGCGACGTGCCCTGTGCGCGACATTCGGGCGGAGGGGCGCCGGATCGACGGGGGAGCGATCCGGCGCCCGGCTCGGCGTCGGGGGCTGCGGCCTTGCCGCATCACCCGGTACGGGCCGACCGGGGCTGCGCCGTCACGGCACCCCGATCTGTCGACCTGTCAGAAGAATTCTACGGACAACGGATTGACCTGTCCATGGGGAGTCCGGGGCTCCGGGCGAAGGTTACGCCCCGCGGGTGATGATCTCCTTCACGCCTTCCATGACGGCCTTTCCGGTCCGCCACTTCCGGAGGTGGCGGTCCGCCGCCAGTTCCTCGACGGCCGAGGTCAGCCAGGCGTCGTCACCGAGCCGTTCGACGTGGCCGAGGTCGACGATGTCCCCCAGCAGCTGGCGCAGCACCGTGAGCTCGGGTGCCGGGTACCACCACCCGTGGTGGACGAACCGGGGCCGCCACAGGTCGTAGGGGTGCCGGACCATGGCGCTGAGGCAGGAGCCGTGGGCGCCGATCGCGCCGTCGGACGAGTTCAGGAGGCCGCCGACCGGCGTGCTGGGGAACCGGCCGCGGGTGAAACCGAGTTGCAGGCTCATCAGGCGATCCCACGGCACCAGGAACGGATCCCGCCCGGCGACGCGGTGCTCGAATCCCCCGGGGAGCACGGCGAGGTGCGCCGTGCTCTCGTGGTCGCCGATGAACCAGCCGCCGTCGATCCGCACCAGGGGTCCGAGGCCGACGGGCGGCGCTTCGGCGCGGGAGGCAGCGAAGGCAGCGAAGGCGGCGGAGGAATCGGGGGAGTCGGAGGCGGTCGACCGGTCCGCGGCGGTGGGGTGGTTGGCGTTCACGGCTCTCCTCAGGGCATGCGGTGCTCTGCACCGACCAGTCTTCCCGGCGCCACCCCTCGGGTCACCATACCGGCCGGCAGGGGCCGTTGAGTGGGAGGACGCGAAAGCCGCCCTTCCGGCACCGGGGTTACTCGGCCTCGGACCCGGACCTGGACCCGGCCTCGACGCCGGCGCCGGAGTCCGACGCGGCGCCCGCCGGGACGGCCTCCAGCGCGGCCATCCGCGGGAGCAGGAGCAGCACCGCGACCAGCAGGGCGAGCAGCAGGCCGCCGCCGATCAGCAGCGGGGTGCGGATGCCGACGGCGGAGGCGATCCAGCCGCTGAGGGCGGCGCCGGCCATGATGCCGAGGCGGCTCAGCAGCATGTAGCAGCTGTTGACCCGGCCGAGCAGCTCCTTCGGCACGGCCTGCTGGCGCAGCGAGATCGCCTGGATGTTCCAGGTGACGATCCCGAAGCCGACCACGCCGTACAGCACGGCCACTTCGGCCACCGAGGTGCTCAGGCCCATCAGGATCAGCGAGACGCCCATCAGCAGGAAGGCGAGGGCGATCCGGGTGCCCCGGCCGAGCAGCCGGCTGAGCCGGCCGGCCAGCGTGCTCGCGGCGGTGCCGCCGATGGCGCCGGCCGCGAGGACGATGCCGTAGGCGGCGGCGGGTGCGTCGATGACCCTGGTGACCATCAGGACCATCATGGTGGTGCCCATGAAGCAGGCGAGCGCGCCGAGGGTGGAGAACACGGCGAGCATCCGCACGTCGCGGTGGTGGAGCAGCCAGTCGACGCCCTCGCGGATCTCGGTGAGCACCGGGCGGCGGTCGGCCCGGGTGCGCGGCGCGGTGGAGCGGCCGGTGGCGGCGACCAGGACGGCGGCGAGCGCGAAGGACACGCCGTCCACCGTGAAGGGGGCCGCGGCGGCCACGGCGAACAGCGCCGAGCCGAGCAGCGGGCCGATCAGGTTGCCGCCGACGAGCATGTTGGCCTGCATCCGGCCGTTGGCGGCGTCGAGCTGGTCGGGGCGGACCAGCTCGGGGACGGCCGAGGTGGCGGCGTTGGAGAAGACCGTCTCGCCGCAGCCGAGCAGGAAGGCCAGTGCGGCGAGCGCGACCAGCGGCGGGTCGGCGACGAAGATCCAGCAGGCGAAGCCCAGGACGACGGCGGCGCGCGCCGCGTCGATCGTCCACATCAGCCGTCGCCGGTCGGCCCGGTCGGCGAGCACTCCGCCGTACAGGGACATCAGGAGGAAGGGCAGGGACGCGGCGACGGAGACCACGGAGACCGCGCCGGGGGAGTCGGAGACGGCCACCGCCAGCAGCGGCAGGGCGGAGTCCCGCATGCCGTCGCCGACCGAGGAGATCGCCGACGCGGACCACAGCAGGTGGAACTTCCGGCCCAGTTGAGGACGGCTTTTCGAGGGCTTCGCGGCCAGGTCGGCTGAGGTCACCGACGCAGTATGTCATGTCCGCGGAGGGTCGTTCGGGCGGTTTCCGAACTGCCTGAGGTGTCCCGAACTGTCCGTGTCGGGAGGGGTGTCGGGCTCATCCACCGGTGTCCGGAGTGTCCGGTGGGCTTCGGTGGATCCGGCCGGGTTCCCGCCCCGCCCCGCCCCGCCCCGCCCGGCCCCGCCCCGCCCGGCCG